>PMKB01000246.1:240-12181 GCA_003157595.1 Solirubrobacterales bacterium | reverse complement strand
TCGGCGTCGCCGTCGAAGGCGATGCCGAGGTCGGCGCCGCTCGCTCGCACGGCGCGGATCACGAGCTCGCGATTCTCGGGCAGCAGCGGGTTGGGCTCGTGGCCGGGGAAGTTGCCGTCCGGGGTCCAGTAGGTCGGGATCAGCTCGAGGTCGAGGCGTTCGAGAATCGGACCGACCGTCGGTCCGGCCATGCCGTTGCCGCCGTCGAGCACGACCTTCAGCCCGCCAACGGCATCGGGGTCGATGAAGGCCATCGCCGCGGCGCGGAACTGTTCGCCCCACTCGATGCTCTCGACGCCGCCGCCGCCCGGGGGGGCCGGCAGGCCGGCTTCGATCAAGGCGCGGACGTCGTCGATGCCGCTGTCGCCAGAGAGCGCCATCGCGCCCTCGCGGATCAGCTTGGCGCCGGTGTAGGCCTTCGGATTGTGAGAGGCGGTGCAGATCAGCCCGCCGTCGAGCTCTCTGGAGCCGATCAGGAAGTAGACGACCTCGGTCGCGACCTGCCCGGCGTCCAGTACGCGAACGCCCTCGGCGACCAGCCCAGCGCAGTAGCGGGCGTGGAGCTCGGGGGCGGTCAGGCGCATGTCGTGTCCGAGCGCGACGCGCAGCTGGGTCGTGGGCTTGCCGGCGAGCTCGCCCAGTACGCGTGCGAAAGCGCGGCCGATCTGTTCGGCGAGGTCGCCGTCGATCTGGGAGGCGTAAAGGCCGCGGATGTCGTAGGCCTTGAAGATGTCGGGGTCGAGCGCCATCGCGCCGCATGCTACGAGTTCATCGGCGGATTCGGCGTGGTGGGGCTGGCGAGCGCCGGATCGAGCGGGGTGAGGACGCCGGCAGTGGCGCCACCGACGGGCGCAGGCCGTTGGTCGGCAGAGGCCTTGCCGTGGTCGAGTATGCGGCATCCGCGCTGACCCGCCGCCGCCTGACCTGCGCGGGGGTTCTTCGGCTGAACTCCGTGTGGCGCACTGCCTGAGCATGCGGCCGATACCGCGAACGGGGCCGCCCGGCCGGGATCGTAGAATCCCCCGTATGTCGGGACATTCGAAATGGGCGGGAATCAAGCACAAGAAGGCGATCGTCGATGCGCGACGGGGCGCCCAGTTCACGAAGCTCGCGCGGGCGATCTCGCTTGCGGCACGGGAGGGTGGGGGCGATCCCGAGGCCAACGCCGCGCTGACCAACGCGATCCAGAAGGCCAGGGACGCCTCGATGCCCAAGGACAACATCGAGCGCGCGATCGCCAAGGGCAGTGGCGCCGGCGCGGACGCCGACGCGATCGAGACGGTGCTCTACGAGGGCTACGGGCCCGGCGGCGTGGCGCTCCTGATCGAGGCCTACACCGAGAACCGCAACCGCACCGGCGCCGACGTGCGCCACCTGCTCTCCAAGCACGGCGGCAACCTCGGGGAGCCGGGCAGCGTCTCGTATCTGTTCGAGAAGCGAGGGGTGGTGATGATCGACGCGGCGCGTTACGGTGAGGACGACCTGCTGGTCGCGGTCGAGGCCGGCGCCGAGGACATCGTGGCCGATGACGATTTGCTCGAGGTCGTCGCCGCGCCTAGTGAGCTGTCCGCGGTGCGCGCCGCGATCGAGGCGGCGGGGATCGAGATCGAGAGCGCGGAGGTGGTCCAGCGGCCGACGACGCGCGTCGAGCTCGACGAGGCGAGCGCGATCAAGCTGTTCAAGCTGATCGACGCCCTCGAGGACAACGACGACGTCGGCGCGGTCCACGCCAACTTCGAAGTGTCCGACGAGATCCTCGAGAAGGTCGTCGGCTAGGAACAGTCGCTGCGTCGTTTGCGGGTCGATGCCGGCAGGGTCGTGGACGGGCGACGCCTTGGCGGCACGGGCCCTCAGGCAGGCGTCCGGTCGGCCGCGGAGAATCAGGACCGGACAGATGATCGTGCTTGGAATCGACCCGGGGCTCGCGAACACCGGCTACGGCGTCGTGGCGCGCCGCGGCGGTCGCCTTGTGGCGCTCGACGGCGGCGTCGTGCAGACGCATCCGGCGGTCAGCGTCGAGCAGCGCCTGGGTGAGTTGCACGACGCGCTGACGACGCTGCTGCTCGAGCACGCACCGACCGCGGTGGCGCTCGAGACGCTCTACTTCGGGCAGAACGTGCGCACCGCATTCGCCGTCGGGCAGGCGCGCGGCGTGGCGATGCTGTGCGCCGGGCAGCATGGGGTGGAGTGCTTCTCCTATACCCCCCAGCAGGTCAAGGGGGCGGTCTGCGGGAACGGGCGCGCGCCGAAGGACCAGGTTGCGCGGATGGTCACCGCGCTGCTCGCGCTGCCGGAGGTTCCCTTCGCGGACCACGCGAGCGATGCGCTGGCGGTGGCGATCTGCCACGCCAACCACGCACCGCTGGCGCTATCTGTCGCGGCGGCGGCGGCGGCGGCGACATGATCGCGATGCTGCGCGGGGAGGTGGCCGAGCGCGGTCCCGACCATGTGACGCTGATGTGCGGCGGCGTGGGCTACCGCCTGGCGGTCTCCGCGCAGACGCTGGGCGCCGTCGGGCCGCTCGGCCGCGAGGCGACGCTCCACACGCACCTGATCGTGCGCGACGACGCGCTTGTACTGGTCGGCTTCGCCGCCGAGGCTGAGCGCGATCTGTTCCTCGCGCTGCTCGGGGTGCAGGCGGTCGGCCCGAAGCTCGCCTTGGCGGTGCTCGGCGCCGGGACGCTCGGCGCGGTGCTCGGCGCGATCGCCTCAGGCGACGCACATTTCTTCCAGTCGGTCCCCGGCGTCGGCAAGCGGACCGCCGAGCGGATCATCGTCGAGTTGCGCGAGAAGGTTGGTGCTGCGCTCGGCGACGGGATCGTGTTGCGCCGCGCCTCGGCGGCGGACTCGCCGCGCGAGCTGGCGCGCGAGGGGCTGGTTGAGCTCGGTTTCACGCCGCCGGAGGCCGACCGGCTGCTCGCGGAGGCCACCGGCGAGAGTGCCGAGGAGCTGCTGGCCGAGGCGCTGCGGGCGACTCGTCGCGGAGCGCAGCTTCGGTGAGTGAGCCCGAGCGCATCCAGACGCCCTACCTGGCGGCGGAGGACGACTTCGAACGGACCTTGCGCCCGCGGCGCCTGGAGGAGTTCGTTGGCCAGTCGCAGCTGAAGGAGCAACTGGCGGTCGCGATCGAGGCGGCCAAGGCCCGCGGCGATGCGCTCGACCACGTGCTGCTCGCGGGGCCGCCGGGGCTGGGCAAGACCTCGCTCGCCCAGATCGTCGCGGTCGAGCTGGGCGTCGCCTTCGTGGCGACCGCCGGGCCGGCGCTCGAGCGCAAGGGCGACATCGCCTCGTTCCTGACGTCGCTCGAGCCGCGCAGCGTCTTCTTCGTCGATGAGATCCACCGGCTGCCGCGCGCGCTGGAGGAGACCTTCTATCCCGCGATGGAGGACCGGCGGCTGCCGATCACCGTCGGGCAGGGCGCCGGCGCGCGGGTCGTGACGCTGGAGTTGCCGCCGTTCACGCTGATCGGCGCCACCACGCGGGCCGGGCTGCTGACGACGCCGCTGCGCGACCGCTTCGGCATCCCGGCGCGGCTGGAGCCCTACTCAACGCAGGAGCTGGCGGCGATCGTCGTGCGCACCGCGCGGATCCTCGAGGTGGAGCTGGACGAGGGCGGCGCACAGGCGATCGCGAGCCGCAGCCGCGGCACTCCGCGTGTGGCCAACCGATTGCTGAAGCGCACGCGCGACTACGCCGAAGTCCGGGGCGCAGGGGCCGTGACTGCGAGCGTCGCCCACGCGGCGCTCGAGCTGCTCGAGGTCGACGAGCTCGGACTGGACCGTCTGGACCGCGCGATCCTGCGGGCAATCTGCGAGAAGTTCGCCGGCGGGCCGGTCGGGCTCTCCACGCTGTCGGTGGCGGTGGGGGAGGAGCGCGACACGATCGAGGATGTCTACGAGCCCTACCTGCTGCAGCTCGGCATGCTCAAGCGCACGGCGCGCGGGCGGATCGCGACCGAGCATGCCTACGCGCACCTCGACATCGCGCTGCCGTCAGCGGCGCCGGTCCTGTTTTGAGGCGGCCCGCCCGCGGAGTGGATCGGTCGTCGTCGCCGTGAGCGCGCGGTCGCGATCACTGGCCGGTGCGCCGCGCGCGCGTCGTGCGCCGCGCGAGCGCGCCGTCAGCGCGGCCAGCAGACCGCTCGCTGGTGCTGCGCCTGTAGGCTGTCCAACGTCGATGGCGCACCCGTTCATCTGTCCCAACTGCGGCGAGCGCTCGCTCGCCTCCGACCGCTACGAGGCGTTTCGTCGTGAGGACCGGGGCTGCGCGAACTGCGGCTTCTCGTTCCTCTTCGAGCTGCTGGACGACTACTACCCGGCACCCGATGCCGCCTTCTTCGTCGCCGACCGCGAGGGCCGGGTGATCGGCTGCGGCCGCGGCTCCTTCGAGCTGACCGGCTATGAGGAGGAGGAGGTCGTCGGCCAGTCGCTCACGCAGGCGCTCGGCCTCAGCTTCGAAAACGGCGTGGACCACGTCAGCACGGTGCTCGAGTGGGGTGTGCGCGCGCTCGGCAAGCCGGCGACGCTGCGCACCGACTCCGATCTCTCCGCGAACGCGACTGCCGATCTGTTCCCGGCGTACGACGACGACGGCGGGCTGCTGCTCGTGCTCACGCCGTCCCGCTGAGCGGTCGATGATGCTGCGATGAGCGAACGCTTCCGCCACGCCTTCGTGCTCGCCGTCGTGACGGCGCTGGTGCTGGTGTCGCTGCTGATCGTCGTTGGCATCCCCGGCGTCGTCAAGGCGTCGAAGACCCATCTCGGGCTGGACCTGCAGGGCGGCACCGAGCTGATCTATCTGGCTCACAACACAAACGGGACGCCGGTCGACTCGACGGTCCTCACCGACACGATCAACATCATGCGCTCGCGCAGCGACACGCTCGGCGTCAGCGGCGTGGACATCCGGCCCTACGGCAAGAACGAGATCACCGTCGATCTGCCGAACGTCCAGAACCCGACACAGGCCGCGAAGGTGGTCGGGGTGACCGGCCAGCTGTATTTCTACGACTGGGAGAACAGCGTCATCGGGCCGAGCGGCAAGATCGCCGGGCCCAACAACTCGAGCGTGACCTGCGACGGCACCACGCAGAACCCAGGCGGTCCTGCATGCGGGATCACCTGGTACGCAGCGGTGATCCGGGCGTCCAAGGAGCCCGCGATTCCCGTGTGCTCAGCACATGTCTCGAAGGGGACGAGCTGTTTCGCGACGGAATCCGAGCCGGTTCCGGTCTACTACTACGTCGACGCCAAGAGGCAGACCGTCTACGCGCCGAACGGACCGGAGCCGACGAAGGCGCTGCTGCGCGCCGACCTTGCGCAGAAGCACGTCAAGCTCCCGGCGGGCGCGAAGCTGGTGGCGGTCGCGCCGGGCACGGTCGTCGTCCAGGCCACGAGCGCGCCCGAGGTGCTCGTGCCCAACGACTTCTACGTGTTGCGCGACGACGTGCTGCTCACGGGCAAGGAGGTCTCCAATCCCCAGGTGACGACCGACCCGACGCAGGGAATCGCCGTCAGCTTCGGCTTCAAGGGCGCCGGGGCGAGCGAGTTCACGAAGGTGACGGCGGCACTCGCGAACCGCGGCTACAACAACTCCACCTCGGTCGCGAACCCGAATCTGCAGCACTTCTCGGTCACGCTGGACGGCGCGCTGGTGACCACCCCGTCGATCGACTTCCGGCAGTATCGCTACGGAATCGACGCGTCCAACGGCTCGGAGATCACCGGCAGCTTCACCTATTCGACCGCGACGACGCTCGCGAACGTGATGGCCAGCGGAGCGCTGCCGGTCAAGCTCGAGGAGATCTCCTCCGAGCTGATCACGCCGACGCTCGGTCACCAGGCGCTCAACCAGGGACTCACCGCCGGTCTGGTCGGCCTGGCGCTGGTCGCGCTGTTCCTGCTGCTCTTCTACCGCGTGCTCGGCGTGATCGCGGTCAGCGCGCTGGCGATCTACGCGCTCTATCTGTATGCGCTGATCAAGCTCGTCCCGGTCACGCTCACGCTGCCGGGCATCGCGGGCCTGATCCTCACGATCGGCGTCGCCGCGGATGCGAACGTGGTCATCTTCGAACGTGTCAAGGAGGAGTCCCGCGCCGGGCGCTCGCCGCTGAACGCGATCACCGCCGGCTACCGGCGCGGCTTCAGCGCGATCGTCGACGCGAACGTCGTCACCTTCATGGCCGCGTTCATCCTCTTCATCCTCTCGCAGTCGGACGTGCAGGGATTCGCGCTGACGCTCGGCATGGGCGTGCTCGTCTCGCTGTTCACCGCCGTCGCGGCCACGCGGGCGATCCTCGGCACGCTGGGGCGCACGCGCTTCATCCGGGCGCCGAGCGCGCTCGGCGTCACCAAGCGCCGCCGGCATTGGACGTTCGACTTCATGGGCCGCTCGCGCTGGTTCTTCAGCCTGTCGGGGACGATCCTGCTGGTCGGCGCGGTCGCGATCGGCGCGCGTGGCGTCAACTTCGGCATCGACTTCGTCTCCGGCACCCAGATCCAGGCGAGCCTCGCGCACCCGGCGAGCGTGAGCGAGGTGACCAAGACGATCGAGTCGCTGCATCTGAAGAGCTCGGGCGCCTCGATCGGCCAGCCGGTGGTGCAGCAGGTCTCCAGCCCCGCCAAGTCCAAGAAGCGCACCTACGACTTCCAGATTGCGACCAAGACGCTGAACGTGCAACAGATCGGCGGCCTCGGGCAGCCGCGTTCGGTGCTCGGCCTGCTCGCCCAGCGTTACGGACTGGTGTCCAAGAGCTACAACTCTGTCGGACCGAGCTTCGGCAAGACGGTCGCCGACAGCGCGGCGGTCGCGATCGTCGCCGCGCTGCTGGCGATCGCGGCCTACATCGCGCTGCGCTTCCAGTGGAAGTACGCGGTGCCGGTGATGATCGCGCTGATGCACGACCTGTTGATCACGGCCGGCGTGTATGCGCTCACCGGGAGGCAGGTGACGGCCGACACGGTGGCGGCCCTTTTGACGATCCTGGGCTACTCGATGTACGACACGATCATCGTGTTCGACCGCGTGCGCGAGAACGTCGCGAAGATGCAGAACGCTGCCTTCTCGCAGATCGTCAACCGCTCGATGTCGGAGGTGCTCACGCGATCGCTGGCGACGAGTCTGTGCACGCTGCTGCCGATCCTCGCGCTGCTGTTCTTCGGCGGCTCGACGTTGAAGGACTTCGCGTTCGCGCTGCTGGTCGGCGTCGCCTCGGGCGCCTACTCGTCGATCTTCATCGCCTCGCCGGTGCTGACGCACTGGAAGGAGCGCGAACCGGTCTACCGCCGTCGGCGCGCGCGGATCGCGGCCGATCACGGCGGCCTCGTGCCGGCGTATGCAACCGTCGGCGCCGCGGCGCGCGAGGTCGCCACCGACGCAACCGGCAAGCGCCCGCGCCGGCGCCTGACCGAGCCGCCGCGCCCCGAGGTCAAGACCGGCGAGTTCCGCGAGCTCGTGCGCGACCTGCACGCTGAGCCGGCGAAGCGTCCGGCGGTCCAGGCTCCGTCCGAGCCGAGGCCCGAGCCCCAGCGCGACCCGACCGCCGACGCCAGGCCGGAGGATGTTGTGATGCCACCCGATGACGCGGCGCGCCGGCGGGGCGCAGCGAAATCACGCAACCGCCGGCGGGGGAGGCCACGCTGATGGGAATGCTCGCTTGGGTCATCATGGGTCTCGCCCTGTGGCACTTCACGATCTGGCTGCCCGATCGCTTCTGGGGCGGGATCGTCGGCGCATTCCTGGCGTCGATCGCAGGGGCGATCGTCGCGGGCATCGTTATCAGCCTCGCCCTGCACGGCGTTGCGATTCCCGGACGCCACGCGACCCACCTGGGGACCGTGCTCTACGCAATCCCGGGCGCACTGGCCGGCATGGCTCTGATCTACGCGGTCGGCGCTGCGCGCGAGCGCAGCTCCGAACGGCTCGCCGGCGGTCCGTTCGGCGGGTAGCGCGGCGTATCGCCGCTCGAGCAGGCCGCGCGGCGTCTCGGCTCGAGCGGGGCGCTGACCCCTCCAGGCTTGCTCGGCGCGTTCTGTCGCAACCGGCGCGTAGGCTCGTGCCCGATGGCCAAGTTGCTCGATTCCGCGATCCGACTCGAGATCCCCACAGTTGCGCTCGACACGCTCGAGACGCTCGAGCGTGCGCTCGGATGCAGCCGCGTACTCGCACAGGTGCTGGCGCGGCGCGGTCTCGGCGAACCCGTTGCCGCGGAGGCCTTCCTCGCCGGCTCCGAAGCCCATCGGCCCGATGCCTTCAGGGGGATCGGCGCCGCGGTCGAGCTGGTGTTCGGGCACCTCGAGCGCGGCTCGACGATCACGGTTCACGGCGACTACGACTGTGACGGCGTCTGCTCCACGGCGATCCTGGTCGCAGTGCTGCGCGAGCTGGGCGCCGAGGTGGACTGGCATCTGCCGGACCGCCAGGCCGAGGGCTACGGGCTCGCCGGCGCGACCGTCGAGCGGCTGATCGCGCGCGGCACGGGGCTCCTGATCACCGCCGACTGCGCGATCACCGCGGTTGCGGAGGTGGCTGCGGCGCGCGACGGCGGGATGGACGTGCTCGTCACCGATCATCACAGCCCGCGCGCCGACGGCGTGCTGCCCGATGCACCCTACGTCCATCCGGCACTGTGCGGCTACCCGTGCCCGGAGCTGTGTGCGACGGCCGTGGCGGCGAAGCTCGCACAGGCCCTGCGCGAGCGGGCCGGCTTGGCCGGCGGCGAGCGCGAGTCAGACCTTGAGCTGGTCGCGATCGCCACGATGGCCGATGTGGTCGCGCTGCGCGGCGAGAACCGCAGGCTGGTGCGCGCCGGCCTGCGCGCGCTCGCTCGCACCGGCCGGCCGGGGCTGCGGGCGCTGATGAGCGTTGCGCGCGTGGCGCCGCTGGCGCTCGACGAGCGGGCGCTCGCGTTCCGGCTGGCGCCGCGGATCAACGCCGCAGGGCGCCTCTACCGCGCCGACGTCGCGCTCGAGCTGCTGCTCACCGACGACGTGGCCCGCGCGCGCGAGCTCGCCGGCGAGCTGGATCACTGCAACGCCGAGCGTAGGTTGGTCGAGACGCGCATCCGCTTCGAGGCCGAGGCGCTGGCGGCCGACGATCCAGGCGCCCCTGCGTTCGTGCTGGCGGCCGAAGGCTGGCACGCTGGGGTGATCGGAATCGTCGCAGCGCGAGTGGCCGAGCGCCACCATCGCCCAGTCGTGCTGATCGCGCTACCCGAGCAGGCGGGCGAGCTCGGCAGCGGCTCGGGACGCTCGATTGCGGCCTTCGACCTGCTGGGCGGGCTTGGCGCCGCCGCGGAGCATCTGGTGCGCTACGGCGGCCACCGCGCCGCGGCCGGGCTGACGATCGACCCGTCGTGCCTGGAGGCCTTCCGCGAGGCCTTCGTAGCGCATGCCCAGTCCGTCCTGCGGCCGGCGGACATGATCGTCAGCGAGCGCGTCGATGCGGTCGCCTCCGGGGAGGAGATCGGACTGGGGCTCGCAGAGGAGCTGGCACGCCTTGCACCGTTCGGCGCAGGCAACCCGCCGGTTTCGCTGCTGCTCCCGGCCGCGACCTTCAGTGACCCTGTGGGCTTCGGCGGCGAGCGGCGCGAGGATCACGCGCGCTTCACGGTCAGCTCCGGCGCCGGACGTGCTCGCGCGGTGCGGTTTGGATCGGGGCCGAAGCTTGGGGTCGAGCTCGGCGCGCCGGTCGACGCCACCTTCACACTCGAGCGTGACGAGTGGCAGGGCGTCGTCCAGCCTCGGCTGCTGCTGCGCACGGCAAGCCCATGCGACCCGCCGCCGATCGAGTTGCTCGGCGAGGGAGGGGACCTGCTCGCCCGCGCGCTGGCCGAGCTCGACCGTGCGCTGGGCGTGGGCGAGCAGCCCGCCCCGGCGCTCGCACGCGCCGAGTCCGACCATCGCGGCGGGGGCATCGCCGCCCTGCTCACCGAGTTGCTCGCGACCGGCGAACGCGTGCTGGTGCTCGCGGCCGATGCGCAGGCGCGCCTTCGGCACCTCGGCCCGCGCCTCGGAGGCTTCGCGCTGGCATCTCACGCGGCGCTCGAGCGCGAGCACGGGTTGGCGGCCGGCTTTCCGCATCTCGTCGCACTGGATCCGCCGACCAGTCGGGCCGCGCACCTTCGCGCCGGTGCGGCTGCCGGCGCGGCCGGCGGGACACAGAGGTTGTTTCTGGCATGGGGCCCGGCTGAGCTACGCTTTGCTGCACACATACATGAGCAGGAGTACGGTCTCCGCGACTCGCTGGCAGCCTGTTACCGGAAGCTTCGCGACCGGGGCGGGGCCGCCGGGCGGGAGCTCGAGGCGGTCCTGCGTGAGGCGGCGCCCTCGCCTGAGGGTGCAGGGCGCCTGCTGGCGATCCTCACGGAGGTCGGTCTCGTCGATCTCGACCGAGAGCGCTTGGCGGTCACCGTGACCGAGCGGCGGCGCGTGACACTCGAGCAGTCGTCCGCCTACCGTGACTACGAACGAACTCGACAGGACGGCCTCAGATACCTCGGAATGACGACAGATCGGCAGGCGGCGGCGTAAAGCAGGCCACCGTGGCGACCGCGCCGGACGACCCGGTCCTCGCGCCAGACGTCGCCGATGTCGCGGATGCCGCGCCGGCGGTCGTGCCGGATGTCCTGCCGGCGCTCCATGTCGCAGCGCCCGACCTCACGCTCCTCGAGGAGCACGAGCGGCGCCTGCTGGGCGATCTCTTCGCGATCGTCGAGGAGCACGCCGAGGACTCGCTGGTCCCGATCGATCGGGACGCCGTGGCGGCGGCGTTCGTGTTCGCGTGCGACCATCACGCCGACCAGCGTCGGCGTTCAGGTGAGGAGTTCATCGTCCATCCGGTCGGCGTCGCGCGGATCTGCGCGAGCATGCGCCTGGACACCGAGACGCTGTGCGCGGCGCTGCTACACGACACCGTCGAGGACACGACCGCCTCACTCGAGGAGGTCCACGAGCGCTTCGGCGAGGACGTTGCGAACCTCGTCGACGGCGTCACCAAGCTGACCGGGATCACCTTCTCCTCGCGCGATGAGGCCCAGGCGGAGAACTACCGCAAGATGATCGTCGCGATGGCGAGCGACGTGCGCGTCATCCTGATCAAGCTGGCCGACCGGCTGCACAACATGCGCACGATCGGCGCGCTGCCCAAGCAGAAGCAGATCGAGAAGGCGAAGGAGACGCTCGAGATCTACGCGCCGATCGCGCACCGCCTGGGCATCCACGCGCTCAAGTGGGAGCTCGAGGATCTCGCGTTCGCGACGCTGCACCCCCGCAAATACGAGGAGATCAAGGGGCTCGCCGCGCAGCAGCGCGACGACCGGGAACGCTACGTGCAGAGCGCCGGCGAGATCCTGCAGCGCGAGCTCGATTCGCTCGGCATCACCGCTGCGATCTCCGGGCGCGCCAAGCACTTCTACTCGATCTACTCGAAGATGACCCGCAAGGACCGCGAGTTCAACGAGATCTACGACCTGACGGCGATGCGGGTGATCGTCGAGCGCAAGGGCGAGGAGGGCACGCGCGACTGCTACGGCGCGCTCGGGCTGATCCACTCGCTCTGGAAGCCGATGCCCGGACGCTTCAAGGACTACATCGCGATGGCCAAGGCGAATCGCTACCGCTCGCTGCACACGACCGTGATCGGCCCGGAGGGCAGGCCGCTCGAGATTCAGGTCAGAACGCGCGAGATGCATGAGGAGGCGGAGCTCGGAGTCGCCGCTCACTGGCTCTACAAGCGCCAGCGCTCGGCCAAGATCCAGGAGGAGGAGTGGCTGGCCTGGGTCAAGCAACTCGTGGATTCGCACGCCAGCCCGGCAGGCACCGACACCGGCGAGTTCATGCGCACCTTCCGCAGCGACCTCTTCGTGGACGAGGTCTACGTCTTCACGCCCAAGGGCGAGGTGAAGACGCTACCCGCCGGTTCGACGCCGATCGACTTCGCCTAC
>PMKB01000246.1:0-178 GCA_003157595.1 Solirubrobacterales bacterium | reverse complement strand
GCTGGCCGTCTCCTCGCGCGCGCGCAACAAGATCCGTCACTGGTTGAGCTCGCAGACCCGCGGTGAGACAGAGCAAAAGGGTCGCGATTCTCTTGAGCACGCGCTCAAGGCGCAAAACCTTCCCTACCGCCGCCTGGCGGGCTCGTCCGTGCTCGCGCAGGTCATCCGCGAGATGGGC
>PMKB01000349.1:197-3915 GCA_003157595.1 Solirubrobacterales bacterium | reverse complement strand
TCGAGGAGCCCATCGCGAACTCGTCCTGGTTGGTCTTGGCGAGCAGCGGCGCGCCGGCGGCCGCCAACCGCTCGACGACGGTCGCGCTGTAGGGCGGGCGGTAGCCCTCGAGAATTCGCGATCCCGACTGGCTTGGCACGCCCTCGGTGCAGAACAGGTCCTTGACCGCGAGCGGCACGCCGCCGAGCGGCCCCTCGACTGCCGGCGGGACCCCCTCGGCGACCCAAACGAACGCGTTCAGCTGATCGGCGGCCGCCCGCGCCCGGTAGGTCTCGAACAGCTCGGCGGCGTCCATCTCGCCGGCCCGGACGGCCTGGGCGGCGCGTGCGGCAGAGAGCTCGAGGATCGCGCTCATGCCTGCGGACTCGGGACGGCGAACCCGTCGTCGGCGACCGCCGGCGCGCTCTCCAGCGCGCGCTCGCGGGTCAGCGACGGCTGCGGCACGTCCGGGCGCAGCGCATTCTCGACCGCGACGACGTGCGAGGTCGGCTCGACGGCGTCGAGGTCGAGCTGCTCGATCGTCGCGATGTGCTCGAGCACTCCCGCCAGCTCGACCGCCATCCGGTCGACCTCCTCCTCGCTCAGCGCCAGGCGCGCAAGGCGCGCGACGTGGCGGACCTCCTCGCGCTCGATCATCGCGACACCGGCACGCCCCAGAAGGGACGCTCGTCGCGCAGCGAGAACCAGGCCGTGACGAGCACGGCGAGCGCGCCCGCCAAGCCGAGCCACAGCCCGTAGCAGCGCCCGCTCGCGCCGGCCGGCGTGGCGGCGGCGAAGATCGCGACGAGCATGCTGGCGAGCAGCCCGAGCAGCGTCGTGCACACCGCGCAGGCGAGCGGCAGCGCGGGCGAGCGCTGCGTGACCGTCGCCGCCGCCAGCGCCAGCGCCGCCAATGCCGCCAGCGCCGCGGGCACCGCGGCGACCGTCACCGCCTGCCAGGCGTCTTCACGCCGGCCGGCCTCCTCAAACCAGGGTGCAAACAGCGCGGCGGCGAGCAGCACGCCGGCTGGCAGCGCGAGCGCTTCGGCTGGGCGGAGCCTGCGAAGGTCGATCCTCACGGCGCGAAAGCCTATTCCCCACGCGCGCGCCGATCACGGATGCGCGCCGGCGAGCGAACTGCCGGCCGCCGTCAGCACCTCGGCGGCCCCGCGCCTTCAGGCCAGTCGAAGCTCCCCTGCGGCCGCCTGCGCCGCGAGCACCGTGTTTCGCAGCAGGCAGGCGATCGTCATCGGTCCCACTCCGCCCGGCACCGGCGTGATCGCACCGGCGCGCTCACGCACCGCCTCAAAGTCGACGTCGCCGACCAGCCCGCCCTCGAGCCGGTTCACGCCGACGTCGATCACGGTCGCGCCGGGCTTGACCCAGTCGGCTGTGACCATCTTCGGATGCCCGACGGCGGCGATCAGCACGTCCGCTCGCGCGCAGACCGCGGCCAGATCGCGCGTGCGCGAATGGCACATCGTCACGGTGGCGTTGGCCCCGAGCAGCAGCTGCGCCATCGGCTTGCCGAACAGGTTCGAGCGCCCGACGACAACCGCCTGCGCACCCTCGAGCAGGACCCCCGCGCTCTCCAGCAGGATCATCACGCCACTCGGCGTGCACGGACGCAGCCCGGGCCTCCCCAGCGCCAAGAGTCCAGCCGAGAGCGCCGTCAAGCCATCGACGTCCTTGGCAACATCGACAAGGCCGGGCAGCTTGACGCCGTCGAGCTCGCCCGGCAGCGGCAGCTGGATCAGCACGCCGCTGACCGCCGGGTCGGCGTTGAGCCGCTCGATCAGCTCGACGAGTTCGGACTCGCTCGTGTCCGCCGCCAGACGGTGGTCGAAGGATGCGATCCCGATCGCCTCACACTCGCGGTGCTTCATGCCGACGTAAACGGTGCTCCCCGGGTCCTCCCCGACGAGCACGGTAGCCAGCCCCGGCGGGCGACCGTGGCGGGCAATGAACGCCGCTACATCGCTCGCCAGCTCGGCGCGCAGCGTGGCAGCAACAGCCCTGCCGTCGATCAGCCGCGCGCTCACCGCCGCGTCACCGGCGCAAACTCGGCGATCAGCCTGCGCTCGGACCCGTCCGCGGCGAAGCGCACGATGACGATCCCGTCATGCTGCAGGTCGGTGACGACGCCCTCGCCGAACGACGCATGCACCACGTCCTCGCCGATGCGGTAGGCGGGCGCCGCCGGACGCGGGGAGGCGCTCGAGCCGGCGGCCACCGACGCCGAGGCCCAGATGCCCGGACCGCCCTCCCCGGCGCCGACTCGCGCGGCGCCGATGCGCCCCGCACCCGAGCCGAACACATCGTCGCTCGCGTCGGTCAGAGCGGGCGGGATCTCGTCCAGGAAGCGGCTGCGTAGGCCGAAGCTCTCCGCCCCGAACAGCGTGCGCCGGCGCGCATAGGTGAGCGTAAGGTCGCTCATGGCGCGCGTGATCCCGACGTAGCAGAGGCGGCGCTCCTCTTCGAGCGAGCCCTCGTCGAGCGAGCGCGAATGCGGGAAGACGCCCTCCTCGCAGCCGATGATGAAGACGATCGGGTACTCGAGACCCTTCGCGTTGTGCAGCGTCATCAGCGTGACCAGCCCACGGTCGTCACGCCGGGCGTCGGCGTCGCTGACCAGCGCGATCTGGCTCAGGAAGGCGTCGAGGCCCTCCAGGCCTTCCTCCCCCTCACCCGGCGGCACGCTCGGGCCGGCAGCCTCGAACTCCCGCGCGACGCCCACCAGCTCCTCCAGGTTCTCGATCCGTCCCTGCGCCTCGAAGGTTCGCTCGGCCTCCAGCGCCTCCAGGTAACCGCTCCGTGCGAGCACAGCCTCGAGCAGCTCGCCGACCGGTGCGCCGCCTCGCGCGAGCTCGCGCAGCTCGGCCATCGTGTCCATGAAGCGTCCGATCGCGCTGACGGCGGCGCGTCCGAGGCCCGGCACGCGGTCAGGCGCGCTCGCGACCTCCCAGACCGGCTCGCCCAAGGTCGCGGCGTGTGCGATCACCCGCGACAGCGAGGTCTGGCCGATCCCGCGGCGCGGGCTGTTGGCGACGCGGGTGAAGCTGATCTGATCCGACGGATTGGCCAGCAGCGAGAGGTAGGCCATCGCGTCCTTGATCTCGGCGCGCTCGTAGAACTTCGTGCCCCCGATCACCTGGTAGGGAACCTCGGCCCGTACCAGCGCGTCCTCGAGCACCCTCGACTGCGCGTTGGTGCGGTAGAAGACCGCGACCTGCGCGCGCGACACGCCGTCCTCGACGAATCCCTCGATCGCGCTCAGGACGTAGCGCGCCTCGGCGTGCTCGTCGGCGAGCATCCGCACCTTGATCGGGTCCCCTTCGCCCAGCTCGGTCCAGAGGTCCTTCGCGACCTGGCCGCGGTTGTTCGCGATCACCGCGTTGGCCGCCGACAGGATCGTCTGCGTCGAGCGGTAGTTCTGTTCGAGCGTGATGAGTTCGGCCTTCGGGGTGAAGTGGGCGGGAAAGTCGAGGATGTTGCGGACGGTCGCGGCGCGGAACGAATAGATCGATTGCGCATCGTCGCCGACCACCGTGAGGCCGTTGCCATCGGGCTTGAGCGCCAGCAGGATCGAGGATTGCAGGCGGTTGGTGTCCTGATATTCGTCGACCAGGACATGGTCGAAGCGGCCGCCGATGTCGGTGGCGAGCGCCGTATCGCCCATGGTCTGCGCCCAGTACAGCAACAGATCGTCGTAATCGAGCACGTTCTGGCGCTGCTTGGC
>PMKB01000349.1:0-146 GCA_003157595.1 Solirubrobacterales bacterium | reverse complement strand
CCTTTTCATGCCGGATCAGGTTCATCAGGTCGGCGGAATCTTCGCGGTCGTGGATGGTGAAGGCGGGATCGAGACCGATCTGCTCGGCATATTCGCGCAAGAGGCGGGCGCCGATGCCGTGGAAGGTACCGGCCCAGGCCAGCGCA
>PMKB01000130.1 GCA_003157595.1 Solirubrobacterales bacterium | reverse complement strand
CAGTCCGGCTGCGCCTCGACTAAGCCTGGATCCACCGTTTGATCGGGGCGCCGGTGTAGTGGCTGGTTGATCGGTCCGTTGTGGCTGGGTTGGCGTGCTGTCAGCGGGAGCGTGGGGTTCGCTGAGGTTTGTGGGCCAGTTGAGGGCGTCGTGGCGGGGCTGTGGGTGGTGTTCGGGTAGGCCGAGGCCGGGGGCCCAGTGCCGGTCGTCCTCGTGAGCGTGGTCGTGGGTCAGGTGAGCCGGGGCACGGCACGGAGGCGATCAAGGGCTGCGAGGAACTCTGTCTCCCAGGGCCAGCGGGCGGGCATCCGGAGTGTCACGGTGCGGGCGGTGTGGGTGATGCGGCCGGGAACGGTGAGCAGCCGGCGGCGCAGGGTCCGGGCGGTGGGGATGATCGTGTCGGGCAGTCCGATCAGGGTGGTCCATCTCAGGAGGTTGTGCGCGAGGGCGGCGATCACGGTCCACGCGGCGTTTGCGAGGAACTTGCCGGAGGGGAAGTGCGCGAGCGCCTGGTCTTTGAGGTCGCGGATCGCGAGTTCCACGACCGCGTGCTGGCGGTGCTCCGCCTCGACGAGCTCGATCGCGTCGGTGCAGTTGGTGAAGAACGCGAAGTGCCGCCAGTCGGGCCACAGCTCGGCCTGCGCACCGACCAGGCGGGTGCGCCGCACGATCAGTCGCTGGTGGCCGAGCATCGTCTGCGCGATCTGCGCCTGCCCACCCTCGGGGTAATCCTCGAGCGTCCGCCAGTCCTGCTCCGGGATCTCGGTGATGGCGGCCTTGATGTGCTGCTGCTGGCGCACCCCGATCGAGTAGAGCCAGCCCGCGGCCTGCAACCGGGCCATGATCCTGTGGTTCCAGAACCCCGAGTCCGCACGCAACACCTTCGGCCCGGTGGCGCCGGCCCGCCCGACGCGAGGGATCAGTTCCTCGACGAACCGCAACGCGCCACGAGCGGTGTTCGCGGACCCCTTCCTGGCACGGATGTGCAACACCTCGCCGGTCCCAGCGCGGGTCGCAATGATCGGGTGATACCCCCGTTTGTGGGTGTATCCGTATCCGGCGCCCTGCTTGTCATAGCCGAACACCTCGCCAACGAAGCTGTCGACATCAACAACAAGCCGCTGATCGCCAGGGCCGGCACCCGCCAACCATGCGCGCCGCAGACTCTCTGCCAACACCCGGTCGAGCTGGCGGACATGCCCGAACGTGAACGCCCGCAGGAACGTCCCGAGCGTCGAGGGCGCCGCCACCGCATGCCCGAGCACCGCGCTGGTCTGGCCCGAACGCAACACGTCGCAGTCCTCGATGCAGTCCGCTCCGAGCGCCATCGCAGACACCAATGTCATCACTTTGCGTCCGGGGTTCGCCGCCCCCGAGCGAGCTCCGAGATCAACAATCTCTTCGACCACCGCCTCGATGCCCAGCCGGTCAGCGAGCAGCGCCGGCAGCATCACGCCAGCGTTCGCGATAACCCGCTCATCATCAAAGGCGACCGCGAGTCGGTCCGGCGAGTCGTGCACCATGCGGGTGACCTCCTGTGCAGGACCCGCAGCCGCTGGCACGGCCCGTCTTGCCTGCTCAGGAGGTCATTTAAAGCTCAGCCCCGGACGACACCCCCCGACAAACGGTGGATCCAGGCTAAGGGGGGCTGGCGTGCGCGCGCCCCGCGACGTGCGGGTGGATCGCCGACTCGAGTTCGAGACTCTGGGCGATCCGCGTCAGCTGGCTGGTGAAGGCGGCTCGCTCGGCGGGTGCGAGGGCGCCGGCGAGCTCCTCGTTGAGCGATACGACCAGCGCGTTGACTTGAGTGACAACCTCGCGGCCGGCGGTGGTCAGGTGGATCTCGAAGGCGCGACGGTCGTCGGGGCTGCGGTGGCGGCGCACCCAGCCGGAGGCTTCGAGCTCGTCGATCAGGCTGACCATGTTGTTGCGGTGGATCCCGAGCCCGTCGGCGAGCTGTTGCTGTGTCTGCGGCTGCCTGGCACCGAGGTTACTCAGGATCGCGAACGCCCGCGGCGTGATCCCGAGCGGCGCGATCTGCGCAGCGAAGAGTTGCGCCGTACGGGCACCAACCTGCGAGAGCAGGAAAGCCATCGAGCCCCCGTAACCCTTCGGGTCGCCTCCAACCACACGACCGATCATACGCTAGAATGAGGATTGTCCGGTTTAGTGACTATCATTCTGAGTGCATACATGGGGAGATCGCATGCGCATCGCCGTCATCGGAGCAACAGGCAGGACCGGCAAGCATGTCGTCGAGCAGGCACTCGAGCGCGGCAACGACGTCGTGGCGCTCGCGCGCTCGCCGAGCGCGCTCACCTTCACGCACCCCAAGCTCGAGGTTGCGCACGCTGACGTGCTCAAGCCCGAGACGCTCGGCGGCTCACTCGTCGGCGTCACCGGCGTCGTCTCGGCACTCGGCGTCGGCAGCGGGCGCGCCAAGACCGACGTCTACTCGCAAGGCGTTCGCAACCTGCTCACTGCGATGAGCGCAGACGGCGTTTGCCGCCTCGCGGTGATCTCAGCAGCGCCCGCCGGGCCCCGCGCCGAGCAGCCACTCGCGCAGCGCGTGATCGCGATGCCGCTGCTCGAGCTGTTCTTCGGTGCAACCTACGAGGACATGCGCCGCATGGAAACCATCCTTGGTGCGAGCGACGTCGACTGGGTGGCACTGCGTCCGCCGCGCCTTATCCACAAGCCCGCCAAGGGCAGCTACAGACTTAGAACTCGAATCACAATGAAGGTGGTTGGGTTGTGGCGGCGAATTCTGTCGGCATCTGTCCTCAGACTTGAGGGGGTGCCGATGGCTGTTGCGCCGTGGGTTGTCTCGGATGGGCTGTGGGAGCGGATCGAGGCGCTGCTACCGAGCGTCGAGCGGCGGTTTCGCTACCCGGGTCGCAAGCGTCTTGGTGACCGGGAGGCGCTGCAGGGCATCCTGTTCGTGTTGCACACGGGGATCGCGTGGCGGCATCTGCCGCGCGAGCTGGGGGTCGGCTCGGGCTCGACGTGCTACCGCCGCCTTGATGAGTGGCAGCAGGCCGGTGTGTGGGAGCGTCTGCACCAGTTGCTGCTTGGCGAGTTGCGTGCTGCGGGGGAGCTTGAGTGGTCGCGGGCGGTCGCTGACTCAAGTCACGTGCAAGCGAAAAAGGGGGCTCCAAAACGGGCCCGAGCCCGGTGGACAGAGGCCGAAACGGCTCCAAGCATCACCTGCTCGTAGACCCCAGCGGTCTGCCGCTCGCCTGGACGCTGACCGGCGGCAACCGCAACGACGTCACCCAGCTGATCCCGCTGCTTGAGCGAATTCCGCCGGTCGCCGGCCTGGTCGGGCGACCCCGCCGCCGGCCCGACCGGGTGGCCGCTGATCGCGGCTACGACCACGACAAGTACCGACGCCAGCTACGCCAGCGCGGCATCACTCCCGAGATCGCCCGACGCGGCGTCGCACACGGCTCCGGCCTGGGCCGCGTCCGCTGGGTCGTCGAGCGCACCTTCGCCTGGCTACACCACTACAAACGACTGCTCGTCCGCTACGACCGCCGCGACGAGATCCACGAAGCATTCCTCGCGATCGCCTGCTGCCTCGTCTGCCACCGACGACTCGCCTCATTGTGATTCGAGTTCTTAGCCCAGAGCCTGTCCGCGGCGGACGCAGCATCACCTACGCGGATCTCGCCACGGCCCTGCTCGACGTGCTCGCGTGCGACGAACTGCAGCGCCGCGGGGTCTACGCGGCAAACTAGCGGTCCAGGTGGCCCAGTCGCCGGCGCGGCTAGCGAGTGGTCGCCGCAACGCAGACGGTCGCTAGCACGCTGCGAGCGGTCACGAGCCCCCGCGATCGAGCTGGCGGTGCGTGAGGACCTGTCGGTCAACCTCGCCGCCGAGCTGCGCGAGGACCGAGTCGACATTGGAATCCTCACGATCGTCGAGCCGGATGACTGCCGCGGCCTCGAGGTCCGGCCGCTTGCCGTCGAGCGTCTGGTGGCCGTGCTTCCCGCGTACCATCCACTGGCAACCACGCAGCAGCTGGCAGTCGACCAGCTTCGCGATGAGGACTTTGTGGTCTCCCCGCCGGGCGCCACGATCAGGACCGCCGTGCTGCGCGCGGCCGCGGACGCCGGTTTCGAACCCCGGATCGTCTTTGAGTCGCGCGAGGTGACCCGGATCCGGGCGTTCGCCGCCGCCGGTCTCGGCATCGCGATCCTGCCTCGCTCCGACGCGGCCTCGCCGGGACCCCAAGTAGCGTACGTCGAGCTCGTAGGCGAACAGTTCGACCACACGCTCTCGCTGTGCTGGCGAGACCGCCGACGCCACTCGCCGGCAGCGAGAGCGCTACTCGAACACGCCCGTGACGCCCTCGACAGTTGAGGCTGACGAGCCCCTGCACGAAGCTGAGACTCGGGAACAAGGCATCGGTTTAGGGCTGTTCTTTTCGAGCGCCCTCTAGAAGTGCCAGTCCGCGTTGGACGGCGTCGGCGCTCAGCTTTGGGCGGCGGTACTCGTCGAAGATCCCCTTGTTGTTATGCGCGCGCGGTCGTCGCAGATCGCCGGGGTACCGGTCGCCCACGCGGAAGTCAGCAAACACCCAGAGGGCGACGCCAACGATCGAGCGGCCCGGGCTCGTGGCATTGGCAAGCACCGACTCGATGAGGTGAGCTTGGTGTTCCTCGCTCCAGCGTTCTGCCGCCCGGTCGTTCCATCCCGCGATCGCCTCGGCACCGATCTCGGCGACGACGAGAGGACGGTCATCGAGCCCCGCCGCCTTGACCGCGGCCTCGATGCGGTCCAGCTCGCCCGCTATGTCTTCGATCCCGCCCCAGTACCAGCCGGGGTAGGTGTTCACGGCCACGATGTCGGCCAGGTCGGCTGACACTTCCGGTGCTCGGAAAGGGTCCATGGCGGCGTAGGTAACCGGCCGGCTGGCGTCGAGCGCCCTTAGGCGGCGGAGGAGCCGCTCGAACCCTGGCCGGCACGTTGGATCCTTGCTCGCACCTTCGTTGCAGCACCCCCAGATAAGCACGGACGGGTGGTTGGCCGCCATCGCCACCATCTCGTCGATGTTGCGCTCGGCGGCGGCCAACCAGCTGTCGTTGGCGAGTTGGTCGGGGCCCGGCTGCCAGGCAGTGGCTTCGCACCACACCGCGATCCCGTGCTCATCGCACAGGTCCAAGAAGCCTTCGTCCTGGGGATAGTGGGCACCGCGCACGAAGTTGGCGCCAAGCCCTGCGATCAACTGGAGATCCGACAACCGTTGGTCATCGGGCAGGGCGGAGCCATGGTCGGGGTGCAAGTCATGGCGATTGACGCCGAACAGCCGGGCGGGACGGTCGTTCACTGCCAAGTCCCTGCCCTTGACCTCCACCGTTCGTAGGCCGACGCGTCCCCGCCAATCGTCTGCGCCGAAGGTGATCTCCAGGAGATGGAGCGCTGGGTCCTCGAGCGACCAGGTGCTGACCCCCGGAAGGGCCAAGTGCCGCACCAAGGTCTTCGTTGAGGTCAGTTCGACCACCTCGTCGTGCACCCGCGCGCCATCAACGAAGACCGCCAGGCTTTCGCGGCGAGGACCTGTTGTGGCTCTGGCTTCAACCACGAGTTGGACCACCGGCTCGGGGACCACAGCGACGGTCTGGTAACGCACCTCAGCAAGCCACGCTTCACCGAGCCGGTGGAGCTCGATGTGGCCTGCGATCCCCCCGTAGTGGTACCAGTCGTAGAAGTGCCGGTGGAGGGGGGAGCGGACAGGGTCGTCGCGGTTGTCGACCAGGACGACAATGGTCACCGGCCTTGCGGGGCCAACCGGCAACGCGACTCGGAAGCGGGTGAACCCGCCGGCGTGCTCGGCGAGTTGTTGGCCGTCCACGAACACCTTGCACCAGTGCTGGACCGAGCCGAACACCAGCTCGTGAGGGGTGCTGTCGGCCACGTAGGCCACCCTCCGGTAGGCGGCTAGCCCTCTCTGGCCCGCGTAGGCCGGGGTCGCGTCTCAACAGCCGGGCACCGCCATCGTGGCGTCGAAGGAGATGGCCCCGATGTCAACGTTCTCCGGCCCCATGTCGCCCAGCAAGCAGAAGTCCCATAGCCCATCGAGCGAGGTGACCCGCCGACGAAGGTGTGTAGCTACGCGACGTCCCACTCCTCACCTGCCGCTTTCTCCTGGTTGGTCCACGGTCCGTGCTCCGTGCGCGGCGGGGGGATCGGTGCCCGCTGGTGCAGT
This sequence comes from Solirubrobacterales bacterium, assembly GCA_003157595.1. Classification (GTDB taxonomy): domain Bacteria; phylum Actinomycetota; class Thermoleophilia; order Solirubrobacterales; family Solirubrobacteraceae; genus Palsa-513. The sequence continues at coordinate 3,919 of PMKB01000130.1, read as the reverse complement.
AGTGGCGGCGGGTCCGGCGCTCACGCTGACCGAGGCATCGGCCCGCGCCTGGTGCGCACGAACTGTGCTCGATTGGCCTTGAGTCACGAGCCCGAGCGCAGGTCGCGTAGGCGCTCGCGCGTGAACTGGATGTCGTCGAACGTGACGACGCAGCCGTCACCGTTCGGCGACTGTGCCTCGAAACCAATGGAAGCGGGAGTCGATCCGTCGTCAATCGCGAAGAAGCGGACCATCCGCCAGGTCTTGCCGTCGAGGGAGGCGTGGTAGGCGAACGCGTTATCGATTCGGGAGACACGTAGCCACGCCGTCCGGTCTTCGACGGTGAAGGCGTTGGCGTCGTCTGCAACGCCGCGGGCCACGACCGAGACGATCATCGGTTCCGGTTGGGGGGAATACTCGAAGCAGAGCTTGGCCCAGTGGCGGTCGTCGATCCACACGAGCAGGGCTCCAGCGTCAAAGGTGGAGGCGAACTCGACGGTGACGCGAGCGCTGAATTGGAAGTCGCCGTTCGGGGGAATGCCAAGCAGGGTCGCGGCATTGAGCATCGACTCGGAGTTGAGCTGGTTGTCCGATCCCGGGTCGATGAAGATGTCACTGTGGGCGGCAGCTCGGGCCGTCACCGTCCCAGTCGCCGTGTCGTTTGTCCACGCCTCGGCGGACGACGGCGAGAGGGCGAATGGAAGTCCGGGCACGTCCCATGCGATGGTCATGTGGCTCCTCGTGTGATCTGGTCGTTGGACTACGCAGTCGCGGTGGCTGGCGGTGGGCATAGACCCGTCCGGGCCGACGTCTAAGCCAGCGGGAGCGTGCTGCTGCGCAGGACGAGGTCACACGGCAGAACGTGCACGCGGCCTTGGAGAGCGCCAGCGCCGCTTAGGTGCGCAAGGAGGAGCTCGGCCGCGAACGCGCCCTTCTCCTCTGTCGCCTGGTGGACCGTGGTGAGCGGCGGGTCGACCACCGCCGCGACGGGCAGGTCGTCGAAGCCGACCACCGAGACCAGGTCGGGGACGTGCAAACCAGCCGCGCGCAGACGTGCGATCGCGCCGAGCGCGATCAGATCGCTGTGAGCGAACAGCGCCGTGAACTTCGAGCCTCGGGCCAGGAGCCTCGAAGCTGCCGCCTCGCCTGCTTCGATCCCCCAATCCTCGGCACGCTCTTCGAGCAGGTCATCGGAGCTCAGGCCGAAATCACGGAGGGCTTGCTGGCAGCCCTCGAAGCGCTCTATTGCGGGCGGCCAACCCGCGGGTCCGAGAATCGTTGCGATCTGTCGGTGGCCGAGCTCGAGAAGATGCCGCGTCGCTTGGTAGCCGCCCTCGTGATTGTCGCTTTCGACGACGTCGACGCCGGGGACAACGCTCGTGCCCACGAGGACGAACGGCACGCCGGCCCGCTCGAAGAGTTCGAGGTGATCGCCGAGGAACGGCACGCCAGGCCGGACAAGGATGACGCCTTCGACTCGGCGCTCGAGCATGAGCCGCAAGTAGCTGCTCTCATCGGCGCCGCGCTCGACGCTCCCGATGACAAGGAAGTAGCCGCGCCGCCGAGCCTCGCCCTCGGCGCCGGCGATGATGTGGCCGAAGGCGAAGTCCGAGATGTTATCCGTGACGACGCCGAGCGTATGCGTGCGGTTGAGGCGGACCCCGCGCGCGATCGAGCTAGGAACATAGCTCAACTCTTCGATCACGGCCTTGACGCGCTCGCGCGTCAAGGCCGATACGGCCGCGCTTTCGTTGATCACGCGCGAGACGGTCTGATGCGAAACGCCGGCCCGAGCCGCGACATCGTGGATCGTGGACCGCCTCGACCTGTCGAGCGCGGGTTCGACCTTGACAGGGGTTGGCACGGCTCCTATGCTAGCAGCCACCTGATGTGATCGATCACAGTGATCGATCACAGTGATCGATAACGGCTAACCCGAGGAGGGGTTCGAATGAGATTCCGTTCCATCCGGCGGCTCGTGATTGCCGCGTCAGTGGCCGCGGGAGTGTGCGTCGCCACCATCCCGGGCCTTGCGGCCGCTCAGTCGCCAGTCCAGATCACCTTCTGGTCGTGGGTGCCCAACATCCAAACCGAGGTAAACCAATTCAACGCCAGTCATCCCGGCATCCAGGTCAACTACGTCAACGCGGGTCAGGGCGAGACGGAGTATCAGAAGCTGACGACCGCTCTGCAGGCCGGTTCGGGGGCGCCGGACGTCGTCCAGGTCGAGTACCAGTACATCCCGCAGTACGTCGCGCTCCACGGCCTCGCCAACATCGCCAAGTACATCCCGGCGAACACCGGAAAACTGTTCGTGAATTGGGTCTGGAACCAGGTCTCGCCGAACAGCAAGACGGTCTGGGCGATCCCGCAGGACTCGGGACCGCTCGGGATGCTCTATCGCACGGACATCTTCCAGCAGTACGGCCTGACTGTGCCGACGACGTGGACTCAGTTCGCAGCTGACGCCGTCAAGCTGCACGCGGCGAACCCGAGTGACTACCTCGCCGACTTCCCGGTCAACGACGGTGGCGCGCTGTTTGGGATGATCTGGCAGACGGGCGCGAAGCCGTTCACGGTCAAGGGCACCACCATCACGATCAACCTCGACAGCCCGACGATCAAGAACTGGGCCGAGTTCTGGGGCAAGCTGATCTATGCCGGTGACGTCGCGGCGCAGCCGGACTTCGAGACCGCTTGGTACACGGACCTGACCAACGGCACGTATGCGAGCATGACGCCGGCAGCTGCCTGGGCCCCTGTGTTCCTCGAGGGCGTCGCGTCTTCGACGTCCGGCAAATGGGGTGCGGCGCTGACCCCGCGGTGGAGCACCAAGGGCGCCCCGATCAATGGCAACTGGGGTGGCTCGACCAGCGCGGTCACCTCCCAGAGCAAATATCCGAAGCAGGCGGCAGAGTTCGCGGACTGGCTCAACACAAACACGCAGTCGGCGAGCGAGTTCGCCAACACCCAGTCCCTGTACCCGACGCTCAAGTCTCTGGCAAACAGTCCGTCCTACGCTAACCAGTCGGTCGCCTTCTACGGCGGCCAGCAAGTCAACAAGCTGTTTGCCAAGGCCTCGACCGAGGTTAACACGAACTTCCAGTTCAGCCCGTTCCAAATCGAGGTCTACACGGTGCTTCAGGATCAGCTCGGTGAAGCATCGCTGGGTCAGGAGACGTTTGCGACAGCGATGAAGAACACCCAGGCACAGGTCGTGGCCTACGCGAAACTGCAAGGCTACAAGGTCAACACCTGAGCTGAGGCAAGTGANNCGCGTTCCTTGCCCCGTTCCTGGTCCTCTTTGCGTTCTTCCTGATCACGCCGCTCGTCTACGCGTTCCGGATGGCCCTCTACAACGAGCGCCTCGTCGGCGGCACGGTCTTCGTCGGACTCTCAAACCTCGTGCAGGCGGTACAGGACCCGAGCTTCTACACCGGGCTCGAGCACATGGCGCTGCTCGGCGTTGTGCAGATCCCGATCATGATCGGGCTCGCCTTGCTGTTCGCGCTCCTGATCGACGGGCGCGCGGTCTGGATGCCAAGCGTGTTCCGGCTCGGCTTCTTCCTGCCATTCGCCGTCCCGACGGTGGTCGCCGCGCTGATGTGGGGCGATCTGTATGCCCCCAGCTTCGGCCCGCTCGCTCAGATCTCGCGCGACATCGGCCTCGGCACGCCCGGGTTCCTGACCGCGAGGGGAATGCTTGCGTCGCTCGGCAACATCGTCACCTGGGAGTGGACGGGCTACAACATGATCATCCTCTATGCGGCGCTGCAGACGATCCCAGGCGAGATCGTCGAGGCGGCCGCCGTAGACGGCGCGACGCCGCTACAGACCGCGCTGCGGATCCGCATCCCGTTCATCGCGCCGGCGCTCATCCTGACCGTCGTCTTCTCGATCATCGGCACGCTCCAACTCTTCAACGAGCCGCAGATCATGA
>PMKB01000127.1 GCA_003157595.1 Solirubrobacterales bacterium | reverse complement strand
CCTTGACTTTCATCCGTCGTCCAATGCGGAAGCGCTGCGTGAAGGTCGCAGCCAAACCCCCTATGCGCGGACTGCAGGGGAGCCGGCGCGTTCCGATCGGACCGGCGCCGAGCGTTGCCGGGACGCGTTGTGCTCCTGGCGAACAAGAGGTGCGCGGGGGAGCCCCTCGAGAACCTGCTTCGTGTGAAGCGCGATGCTTCTTGCTGGCGCGGACGAGCCGTGCCGCTGCGCCTGGAGGCATCGGCGTCGAAGCGTCGCGCGCCAGCGCTGGCTTGGTGATGTCGCGAGGTTCGCGGCCCGGCTCCGCTACGCGTCCGTCCGTGCGCGCAGGAACGTGAGCGCCGCGAGCACGCGGCGGTGGTCGTCGTCGGTTTGGGGGATGTCGAGCTTTGCGAACACGTTCGAGACGTGCTTCTCAACTGCGCCTTGGGTGACGACCATTGCGCGGGCGATCGCCGCGTTTGAACGGCCTTCTGCCATTAGTGCGAGCGTTTCGCGCTCGCGCGGGGTGAGTGCGGCGAGGGCGTCCTCGCCGGCGGTCGCTGCGCTGTGGGCGCGGACGAGCTCGGTGATCACCTCGCGGTCGAGTGCGGTGCCGCCGGCGGCGACGCGTGTGATCGTCTCGAGGAACTCGCGTACCTCGCCGATGCGCTCTTTGAGCAGATAGCCGACGCCGGCCTCGCCGCTTGCGAGTAGTTCGGCCGTGTATGCGGGCTCGACGTACTGGGAGAGGATGAGGACGGCTAGCTCGGGGCGCTGGCGGCGTGCTTCGATTGCGGCGCGCAGGCCGTCGTCGGTGAAGTCTGGCGGCATCCGTACGTCGACGATCGCGAGGTCCGGCTTGTGGGCGTTCAGCGCGCGCAGCAGGCCGGGCGCGTCTTGGGCTTGCGCGACGACGTCGATGTCGTGCTCTCGCAGCAGCGCCACGAGGCCCTCGCGCAGTAGCGCGTTGTCTTCGGCGATCACGACCCGCATGAGAGCTTCGCGTGGATTCTCGTGCCGCTCCCGGGCGGGCTTGTCACTGTCAGCTCGCCGTCTAGTGCCTCGACGCGGCTGCGCAGCCCGGTCAAGCCTGAGCCGCCGCTGCGGGCGCCGCCCGGGCCGTCGTCGGTCACCTCGACGATCAGGCGATCGTCCGTATGCTCGATCGAGACTTGGGCGCGCGCTCCGGGTGCGTGTTTGGCGACGTTGGTCAGTGACTCGGCGACGACGAAGTAGGCGGCCGTCTCGATCGCGACCGGCGCGCGTGCGCCGTGGTCGGCCGATACGGCGACCTCGCCTGGCGCGCGGCTGGCGAGCGCCTCGACGGCGGCGGCGAGGCCGCGGTCGGTGAGGATCGGTGGCGCGATCCCGCGTGCGAGCGAGCGCAGTTCGCCGATTGCCGCCGTTGCCTCCTCGCGTGCCTGGCGCACGAGCCCGGCCGCCTCGGGATCGTCGTGCAGGCGCTCCTCCGCTCGTCCGAGCTGGAGGCTCAGCGCGACGAGCCGCGCCTGCGCGCCGTCGTGGAGGTCGCGCTCGATGCGGCGCAGCTCGGTCGCCTGGGCGTCGAGCGCGCCGCGCCTCGTTCGCGCTAGCTCGTCGACGCGCTGCTCAAGCTCGCGCTGGCGTCCGAGCGGCGGCAGGGTGTCGCGAAAGGCGATCAGCGCGTGCGCTGCGAGGAGGGCCTGGAGGAAGAGCAGTGGCCAGCCGGCCCAGAACGTCCCGGCTCTCGCCCCGAGCCAAATGACCAAGAGCGCCACGTCGAGCAGGCCGGTCAGCCATGCGTGCACCGCGATAGCGCGGCGCACGCTGGGCGTGCGCCGCGCTATCAGGACCGCCCCATGGAGGCCCAGAATCAGGCCGACGCCGAGCCACACCCAGAGGGGCCAGTAGTAGCCGGAGGTGTCGCTAGTGGCGCCCCAGATGAGCGTGGTCACGCATCCGAGGAGTGCGGCGAAGCCGACGTGGAGCGTCAGTCCCCGGTCGGCGGCCGTGGCGGGATCCTCAGCGGCCATTGCTCATGCTCTCCATCGCCTCGAAGGTCGGCGCGACATCATCGCACTCGTGGGGAGCCCGCTTGTCCGCGTCGGTGCTCGCCCGCACTCGCCAGCGTTCCCCGAGCAGCGTGACGACGGCTGGTAGTGCGATGGCCCTGACGATGGTCGCGTCGAGCAGGATCGCCACCGAGAGGCCAACGCCCATCTCCTTGAAGTCGAGCGTCGGCAGCAGCGCGAAGACCGCGAACACTGCGACCATCACGATCGCGGCGCTTGTCACCGTGCCGCTCGTGTTGACGAGCGCCTCGGCCGTTGCCGCGCGCGGGTCGAGCCCGGCGCGGCGACCCTCGCGGACGCGCTCGAGTATCAGGACGGTGTAGTCCATCGATAGCCCGAACAGGATCACGAACAGGAACAGCGGGATCCACGAGATGATCGCGCCGATCGAGCTGAAGCCGAGCAGTCCCTGCGCCCAGTGGTGCTGGAAGACCGCGGCCATCACGCCGTAGGCTGCAGTGACGGACAGCAAGCTGAGCGCGATCACCGTGCTCGCGAGCCAGACCGAGCGGAACGCCGCGAGCAGCAGCAAGAACGCGAGCGCGAGCACGATCGCGACGATCGGCACGGTCGCCGAGCCGAGCTGGTGTGAGAAGTCGGCGTTTCCGGCGACGTCTCCGGTCACGAGCGCCTGGGCTCCCGGCAGCAGACGACCGGCGAGTGGCGCGATCTGCGTGCGCAGGGCATCTAGGGCGCTGGTCGCTGCGGCACCGGCGATCGGCATCGGGACCGCGACGAGCGCGGTGTCCTGGTTGCCGGCGACCGTGACCGCCACGCGGCCCTCGCCGCCGGTGACGTGGACCGCCGCCCGGCCGAGCTTCATCAGCGCGTGACGCGCGGCCGGGGTGCCGAGGCCGTGGCCGGTCACGACCACGTCGCCTGGTGCGACCCCGCCCGGGAACGCGCGCTCGATCGCGCGTTCAGCCGCGACCGCCGGCACGCTCGAGGGGAAGTCGGAGCCGTCCGCCGGCTGGAGCGTGTGCATCCCGGCGGCCGGCACAGCGAGCGCGCCAAGCACACAGACTGCAGTGAGCAACGCGACCGCCGGCGAGCCGGTAACCGTGCCGGCCACTGCCTGCCAGCCGCGCGAGCGTCCGCGCGCGCGGCGCCGCCACGGTAGCCGCCAGCGCTCGATCCGGTCGCCGAGCATGGCGAGCGTCGCCGGTAGCACCGTGAGCGAGCCGATGATCGCGACCGTGGCCACGAGCATCGCGCCGAGCGCGATCGAGGTAAAGATGGCGGTGCCGGTCAAGAACAGACCGCCGAGCGCGAGCACGACGGTCGTCCCCGAGACGAGGATCGCACGTCCCGCCGTCGCGGCGGCAATGTCGAGCGCAGCCCTACTCGTCGCCCCGGCCGCTCGCTCGGCCCGCTCTCGGCGGATGTAGAAGAGCGAATAGTCAACGCCCAAGGCAAGGCCGACCAGCAGAACGACCGACGAGGTAGAGCTGTAGTTGGGCGCGATCTGGGAGACGACGCCAAGCCCGCCGAGTGCCGCTCCGACAGTGGTCAGCGCAAGACCCAGCGGCACGAGCGCGGCAACGACCGACTCGAACGCCAGCAGCAGGATCACGAGCGTGAGCGGGATCGAGACGATCGCGGCCGTCCCGAGGACGTTTGCGACCTCGTTGTCCGCCTGCTGCTGCTGGCTCGAGTCGCCGCTCTCCCGGAGGCTCGTTCCCGGATAGCTCGCCCGCACGCCCGCAACAGCCCGCTCGACGGGAGTGGCTGTACCGTTGGGGGAGAGCGTCGCCTGCACGAGCGTCACGCGCCCGCCATTACGCGACAGCGCCGCCGACTGCGACGGACCGTCGATCGAGGCGACCGCCGCCAGGTCGCGCAGCGGCGCCTCGAGCGCCCGCGTGGCTGCGCGCGTCTCATGCGCTGAGCCCGACCGGATCAGTACGTCCTCGACGCTCGGTTGGTTCAGCCGGGCGGCACTCAGCTGCGCGCTCGCACGCGCCGACTGCCCGACGCCCGACTGGCTGAGCTGCTTCGTGCCGGTCAGCGATCCGGCAGTCACGCACACGACGATCAGCGCGAACCAAACCGCGATCATCGTCCGCGGCCGCCGGGCGGCGCTGGCGCACGCGCCGCGCACCGTGCGGGTGAGGATCCCGTCGGCGCCAGGGTGAAGCGATGAGGGTGAATGTGATGGAGTAGATGTCATGCCGCGAGGCTCTCAGCGCCAAGCGCCGCTGTCGCTGGAGCGCGCAGGCGTCTTGCCCCGCGCCCACCCCCGAGTCGATGGTGGGGCCAGCTGGTGTCCCCCTGCGCCGCGGCTACGAGCTGTCAGTCCGCACGATGCTCGAGATCGAGAGCGATGCCATCGAGCAGACGCGCAAGCCCGCGGTCGAACCGCTGCTCGCCCGGCGCGGGTCGAGGCGTCCGATCCCGCGCCGGCTCGATCGCCTCGGAGAGACCGAGGCACCTGCTCTGCCTTCCGGGCGAGCGAATTTACAGCGGCAAAGAGACGCAACCTCCCAGAACTCGCAGGTCTCGCATCTCGCCAAATGCAGCCACGTCGGCGGCTCGAGACGAGACGCATGCAAGGGACGAAACACAAGCGTGCTGGGCCGGCCGGAGCCGACGCCCGCAATCGCGTGCCGAAGCGAGCGTCGCTCGAGTGCTGCTGGTCGCGCCGTGCGACAGCGCGAGCCGGCGGTGATAGCGAAAGAACTGTCCTCGCGGGATCGTTGATCTAGCGATGAGCGACTGCAACGACATCGGGCGCTGGATGCAGGACGCGATGCGACTTGCCGACGCCCCTTGCCCGCACTGCGGGGCCGTCGCGTCCGAGGACGCCGGCCCTTGGCCGTCCTGCAACCACGACAAGCCCACGGCGATCTTCTGCCTATCGTGCGACGAGGACTCCACACTTGAGGAAATGGGGCTTTCGGACCTTGCCGTCGAGGCTCGGAGTCGCTACGCGGCCGCTGCCGTCCGCGACGCGCCGATGCGCGCGCTGTTCAGGGACACGATTGCTGGCTTGCGCGAGATCGCGGCCGCCGACCCTGACGACACGATGAGCCTCGCGTGTCAGACGTTGGTGACGGTGCTGCAGTGTCGGCTCGACGCCGGGCGGTTTCCAGTTCGTCGCTCGACGCTTGGGATCGGCGGGTCGGCGGTGTTTGCGGAGCAGCTTCGCGCGCGTCCGCCGGCGCAGGGGTAACGCCTCGCGTCACACAGGCTCTGCTCTAGCCCGCGAGAAAGCTCCGGGCCGGCCGTCGCAGCCAAGAACTCCTCGTGAAGGAAGCTGCCCGGCCAGCCGGGCCGGGGACGGAAGCGGACTGCTAACGGCGTGGCGCC
>PMKB01000220.1 GCA_003157595.1 Solirubrobacterales bacterium | reverse complement strand
GCTGGTGGCGGTGCCGGTGCCGCCCGTGTTTTCGGCGGTGATGATGACCTGGATCGTGTCGCCGACGTCGGTGTGGCCCAGCGTGTAGGTGCCGCTGGTCGTGCTCGCGCCCGCAATGTCTGTGCAGCTCGAGCCACAGTGCTGCCACTCGTAGCTGTAGGAGCTCGGTGTCGGCGACCAGCCGCTCGTGTTCGCCGTCAGCGTGTCGTTCTCCTGAGCGGTCCCGGAGATCGACGCCGACCCGCCGGCCGGGGCGGCCGGCACGACCGTGACAGTCACGTTCAGGTTGCCCTCGCCGGCCGTCGGTATTCGCGTGTCAGTCTTGTCACTGCCTACTCCGCAGTCCGTGATCGACACGCCCCACGAGTTCGTGTCCACCGGCGTCACGAGGGCGTGATTCCCGTCGCCAGTCCCATCCGAGTAGTACGTGTCGTCGCACGTGGAGTAGTTGTCGGTGAGGTAGACGAGCAGGGCGGTTTGCGCAGAGACCGGCCCGATCGTGGCCCCCTGCAGCCCCGTGTCGCACTGGCCGTTACCGGTGGCAAGCGGCTGCTCCGGGCCCCCGTTGAGCGTGTAGCCGTACGTGAGGCTATCGTCGGCGCAGAACTCGGCGCCCGACAGCGTCGCCGTGTCCCCCGCCGGGATTTCGATGGATCCCGCTGCAGCGGCACTCGTCGCCAGAACGAACGTCGACGCAAGCGCCGCGAGGCTCGCGCCCGCCACCGCAAGTCTGAAGGTCGTCCGTTTCATTCACGTCTCCTCGCGGCGGCCGCCCCGCCTGTCGCCAACGCCGGCATCGGCGCATTGTGCACGATCTTGCAAGGACGCGTCGGGGGCGGGCGGGAGTTAGCTTTGGGGAGAAAAGTCATCACCGTCGGGTGAGAAGTGACCCGACGGTTTGCGCCGACCGCGCTACCTTCCTGAGGCCCCGCCGGTTCCACGTTCCCTCCTCGACCTGGAGATGGCGGCCACGAACGACCGGCCTGCAGCGCCGGTCGTTCGTGTTTTCGGAGCGGGGGTCTCAGCCGGCCGGGATCAGCAGCTGCTCGATCGAGTCTGCGCGAAGCGGCTCGCTCGCGCTGACCAGCACCGCCATCAGCCACGGATCGTCTTCGGCGGGCACGAAACGCACCGGCATCTGGGTCAGCAGCGCCTCGACCGCGAGATCGCGCTTGACACCGAGCACGCCCCCCCGTGCCCCCGTCATCCCGACATCGGTCACGTACGCCGTGCCGCCCGGAAGCACGCGCGCATCGGCGGTCGGGACGTGGGTGTGCGTGCCGAGCACGGCGGTCACGCGGCCGTCGAGGTGCCAGCCCATCGCGACCTTCTCGCTCGTCGCCTCGGCGTGCATGTCGACGACGATGTGGTCGGCCTTTCCGCGCAGCTCGGAGAGCAGCGTGTCGGCCTCTGCGAAGGCCGAGCGCCCGGCGTTCATGAACACGTTGCCGGATAGGTTGATCACCGCCAGGCGAACGCCGTCGCGGGCGACGATCGTGTGACCGTGACCCGGCTGGCCGCGCAGGTAGTTGGCCGGACGCAGGATCCGCGCCTCCTCGTCCAGATACGGGTAGATCTCGCGGTGGCGGTAGGCGTGGTTCCCGAGTGTGATCACGTCCACGCCGGCGGCGAACAGATCGTCGGCTAGCTTCGGCGTGATGCCGAAGCCGCCGGCCACGTTCTCGCCGTTGACGACGATGAACGTCGGGTCGTGGCGCTCGCGCAGCGCCGGCAGTGCCCGCAGCAGCGCGCGGCGCCCCGCCGGGCCGACGAGATCGCCGCAGAACAGGATTCGCGCGCTCGCTGGCATCCCGCGAGCCTAGTCGGCTCTCGCGAAACCCGTCCTGCCGCTTTTCCCCAAGCAGACCTCCACACGGGCCATACTGCTGACGATGAGCCGTCCCCGCGGAGTCCTCGGATGAGCACCGGGCGCAAGCTCGACCCGCCGCCCGCCGCGCCGGCGCCTGTCCAGCCGGCGTCGGACGGGCAGCCGCCCGACGGGCACTCGGACGGCGAGCTGCCGTCGGCTCCGCCAGCTCCGCTGGTGATCCCCCAGGGCGTCCAGCTGGTGCTGCTCGCGCTCGGCCTGCTCGCGCTCTGGGTCGCCGCGCGGGCGGCGCGCAGCGTGGTCGAGATCGTCGTCGTCGCGTCCTTCATCGCGCTGATGCTCAACCCGTTCGTCAGCTTCCTCGGACGCCGAGGCATCCCGCGCGGGCTCGCGATCCCGCTGACCTACCTGCTGATGATCCTCGTGCTTGCCGGCATCGGCGTGGCACTGGCCCAGCCGATCTCCAACCAGATCAACGCCTTCCAGCACAACGTTCCGCATCTCATCGCTGAGGCCAACAAGCGGCTGCACAGCGTGCAGACGTACTTCAACCACCACGGCATCCACATTCAGCTGGAAAAGCAGGGCCAGACCGCTCTGGACACGATCCAGACCAAGGTGTTGAAGGGCTCGAGCTCGCTGCTCGCGTTCACCACCAGCCTGCTGAAGAGCGCCGCGACCGCGGCGTTCGCGCTGGTGCTGATCTTCGTGATGTCGGTCTACCTGCTGGTCTACGCCGGCCAGATCGGGCGTCTGGTGCGCCGCTGGCTTCCCGACGCCGACGGCACGCCTGAGGACGACTACCCGACGCGCGTGCAACGAGCCGTCGGCGGCTACGTCCGCGGGCAGCTGCTGTTCAGCGTTGTGATGGGCACCACCGCGGGCGTCGCGCTGTGGCTGTTCGGGCTGCTCGGCATCTTCCACGACGGCCGCACCTATGCATTCGCGTTCGGCACGTTCTTCGGCGTGATGGAGCTCGTGCCCTACGTCGGACCGGTGCTCGGCGCGATCCCGCCGGTGGCCGTCGCGCTGTTCGAGAACCCACTGGTCGCCGTGTGGGTCGTGATCCTGTTCATCGTGATCCAGCAGCTCGAGGGCCACATCGTCGCGCCGCAGATCTTCAGCCACGCCCTGCGCATCAACCCGCTGCTGGTGATTGTCGCGCTGCTGTTCGGTGACGCGATCTACGGCATCGTCGGAGCGCTGATGGCGCTGCCGGTCGCCGCGGTGATCCGCGAGACGCTGATCTACCTGCGCCGGCACGTCGTGCTCGAGCCGTGGCGCCCCCAGGCCCCGCCGCCGACCTGATGGTCGCGCCGACGCTGCAGGCACGTTCGCTTTCCAAGCGATTCGGTGACCGCGTCGCGCTGCACGATGTGAGCTTCCAGCTCGACAGCGGCGAGATCCTGGCGGTGATCGGCCCCAACGGCGCCGGCAAGACCACCCTCTTGTCGTTGCTTGCCGGGGCCGCGGCGCCGAGTGGCGGCGAGGTGATCGCACCGCCGGGCGAGCGCATCGGCTGGGTGCCGCAGCAGACCGCCCTGTACTCAAAGCTCTCGGTGCTCGAGAACCTGCGGCTGTTCGCACGGCTCGAGCGCGTCGCCGACCCCGACGGCGCCGTCGCGGCGATGCTCGAGCAGACCGGGCTGCGCGAACGTGCCGGCGAGCAGCTCGGTCGGCTTTCGGGCGGCAACCGCCAGCGCGTCAACATCGCGATCGGACTGCTCGCGGATCCGGCGGTCGCGCTGCTGGACGAGCCCTCGGCTTCACTTGATCCGCGCCAGCGCGCGCGGCTGTGGAGCTTCATCGCCGGGCGCGCCCAGGCCGGCACCAGCATCGTCTTCACGACGCACGACATCGCCGAAGCGGAGCGCTACGCTGCTCGCGTGCTCGTGCTCGCCGACGGCGAGCTGCTGTTCAGCGGATCGCCCGCCGATCTGCGCAGCCACGGCAGCGGCGACATCGAGAGCGCCTTCGTCAGCTTCCTGCGGGCACGCGGTCACTGATGCGTCCGCTCCGTCCCGACCGCGAACACCCGGCGGCGACGCCGCGAACACCGGCGCCCGGGCAGGAGCGTGTTCGCTGATGGCGGCGGTCCGCTGGATGCTCGCGAAGGACCTGTGCATCCTGCGTCGCTCGCCGGCACTGACCCTCCTCCTGATCCTCTATCCGGCCGCCGTCGCGGTGCTGATCGGGCTCGCGCTCTCGCGCGGCCCCGGCCTGCCACGCGTCGCTTTCCTCAACGAGATCCCGCGCAGCGAGTCGGTGATCACGCTCGGCACGACACGGATCGACACCACGCGCTACGAGCGCCAGCTCTTCCAGGCGATCGACCCGATCAGGGTGTCGAGCCGCGCGCAGGCGGTCGATGACGTGCGCGACGGCTCGACAATCGCCGCGTTGATCATCCCGCCCGACCTCCCGCACCTGCTCGCCAGCGCCGACCAGTCCGCCTACGTGGAGGTGATCTACAACGGCGACGCGATCAACCAGTCGCTGGTGGAGACGGCGATCGAGTCCAAGCTCGCCCAGGCCAACGCGCTGCTCGCCGTGCAACTCGAGAAGGTCGCCGGCAGCTACATCGACCTGCTGCTCTCCGGCGGGAGGCTGAACTTCCTCGGTCTGGCGTTCAACGTGCTGGGCTTGCGCGACTCGGCCAAGATCCTGAACGGCGTGCTGAGCAAGCTGCCGCCCGGCTCGCCCTTGCTCGCCAAGCTGGCGCCGGTCGCAAGTTTCGCGAAGATCGCGGTCGACAATCTCGCCAGCTCGAAGGCCGTGATCGGCGCCGTCGGTGCGCCGATCGTCGTGCACAAGCAGACGATCAGCGGCCGCCGGACGCCGCTTGACTTCTACGCGGTGTCGATCGCGGTGACGGCGTCGCTGATGTTCGTCTGCCTGCTGTTGGCGTCGGGAACGCTCGCGCTGGAGCGCGAGGAGAACACGCTGGAGCGGCTGCGCCGCGGGCTCGTCTCGCCGGCCGCGCTGCTCGGCGAAAAGGCATTGCTGGCGAGCGTCTGCGCCGTCTTCGTGGGCTTCGCGATGCTGGTTGGGATCGGCATCTTCGTCCCGCTGCACTGGGGCCGCGTAGGCCTCTGGCTGCTGGCGCTGGCGGGGGGAGCACTCGCGTTCGCGACGCTCGGTGTTGCGCTCGGCGGCCTCGTGCGCGACGTTCGTGCCGCCTCGCTGCTGGCGTTGCTGGTCTCCTTCCCGCTCGTCTTCCTCGCGCTCGTCCCAGCGGGCTCCGTCGCGGTTGGCGTGTATGACGCGATCCGGGTGCTCTCGGCTGTCTTTCCGTTCAAGGCGGCGCTCGAGGCGGTCGACGCCGCCGTCAACCAGTCGAGCCCGAGCCTGTGGGCCGCACTCGGCCATCTCGCCCTGCTCGTGCTCGGATTCGGAGCGCTCGCGCGCGTCGCCCTGCGCCGCTGATCTGCTCCACGGCGGGCGGCGCTCGCCCGCTACCATCGGTCGCGATGTCATTCCCCGACATGCGTCTACGGCGACTGCGTGCAACCGCGGCGCTGCGCGGTCTGGTGCGCGAGACCGAGCTGAGCCCGTCGCGGCTGATCGCGCCGCTGTTCGTGGCCTCGATCGGCGAGCCGGTCGACTCGATGCCCGGCGTCTCCCGCCTGACAATCTCCGGCGTGGTCGCGGCGGCCGGTGATCTGGCAGCGCTCGGCGTGCCCGGCGTGCTCCTGTTCGGCATCCCCGATCACAAGGATGGGGAGGGCTCCGGCGCCTGGGACGACGAGGGCCCAGTTCAACTCGCGGTGCGGGCGATCAAGTCTGCCCACCCAGGATTGGTCGTGATGACCGACGTCTGCCTGTGCGAGTACACCACCCATGGGCATTGCGGAGTCGTGCGCGACGACGGCACGATCGACAACGACGCCTCGCTCGAGCTGCTCGCACGCACGGCCATCAGCCACGCGCGTGCCGGCGCTGATGTGATTGCGCCGAGCGACATGATGGATGGGCGCGTCGGCGCAATCCGCGCCGAGCTGGACGCCGAGGGCTTCGCGGAGCTTCCGATCCTCGCCTACGCCGCGAAGTTCGCCTCCGCCTTCTACGGCCCGTTTCGCGAGGCGGCCGGCTCGACGCCTGAGTTCGGCGACCGCCGCAGCTACCAGCTCGATCCGGCGAATGCCCGTGAGGCGCTGCGCGAGACAGAACTCGACATCGCCGAGGGCGCGGACATCGTGATGATCAAGCCTGCGCTCGCCTACCTCGACGTGATCGCCGCGGTTCGCGCGATCACGCGACTGCCGGTCGCGGCCTACAACGTCAGCGGCGAGTATGCGATGGTGAAGGCGGCAGTCGCGAGCGGCGCCTTCGATGAGCGCGCTGTTGTGCTCGAGACGCTGACGGCGATTCGCCGTGCGGGAGCGGACATGATCATCACCTACCACGCGGAGGATGCCGCCAGATGGCTCGCGCAGACCTGATCGCAACGCCGAAGATCCGGGCCCGTAAGGATGGTGCCGCCGTCGCGCTGGACGATCTCGACCGCCGGCTGCTGAACCTGATGCAGGGCAGCTTCCCGCTCGAGCGCCAGCCGTACGCCGCGGTCGCTGCGGCGGCGCAGTGCAGCGAGCGTGAGGTGCTCTCGCGCGTGAGCCGGCTGCTCGACGAGCGGATCATCCGCCAGGTCACGCCGATCTATGACACCCGCGCGCTCGGCTACTCATCGATGCTCGTTGCCGCGAAGGTCGATCCCGAGCATCCGTGGGCGGCGGCGAAGATCGTCAACTCCCACCCGGGCGTGTCGCACAACTACCTGCGCAACCACG
The DNA here is from genome assembly GCA_003157595.1 of Solirubrobacterales bacterium. Taxonomy (GTDB): domain Bacteria; phylum Actinomycetota; class Thermoleophilia; order Solirubrobacterales; family Solirubrobacteraceae; genus Palsa-513. Next base: position 23,280 of record PMKB01000220.1, on the reverse strand, counting down.
AGTTCAACATGTGGTTCACGATCGCGGTCGAGCGCGACTCCAAGCTCGGCCTCGACGGGACGCTGGACGTGCTCGCGGCGCTGACGGGCGCCGAGTCGATCCGCCAGCTGCCAACGCTGAAGCTGTTCAAGATTCGCATGGACCTGGAGATGGAGGGCGGCACCGCGGCCCTGTCCTCGCCCGGCGAGCAGACGGCGCCGGCGCCGCTTGAGGCGATCGACTACGACGAGCGCGACGTCGCCGTGATCCGCGCCACCCAGGGCGACCTGCCGGTCGTGTCCGAGCCCTACGTCGAGGCGGCCGCCGCACTCGGCATGAGCGTCGACGCGCTGCTCGAGCACATGGCCGGGATGCGCGAGCGCGGCCTGTTGCGCCGCGTCGCCGCGATCCTCTACCACCGCCGCGCCGGCTTCTCCGCCAACGGGATGGGCGTTTGGAATGTGCCGGCCGAGCGGATCGAGACGGTCGGCCCGAGGATGGCCTCCTACCGCGGGATCTCACACTGCTACCAGCGCCCGACCTACGCTGACTGGCCGTACTCCGTCTTCACGATGGCCCACGGTCGCTCGAAGGAGGAGTGCGACGCGGTGCTCGACGCGATCGCCGACGACACGCAGATCGAGGAGCGCGCGACGCTGTACTCCTCGACCGAGTTCAAGAAGGTTCGCCTGCTGTACTTCACCGACGCCTTCCGCGAGTGGGAGGCGTCGCACGCCTGATCTGAGCCGCCGCGGCGGCCGGCGGGCGAGCAGCGCGGTGGCGTAGTCGCGGCGGTCTCAGCTGCCGTCGGGACAGCCGCCGCGGCGCGAAAGCCAAGCCGGCGCGGTCGGGCGTCGAATATCGTCCCGCGGGCCGTGCCGCCCGCCCCCAACGACTCCCGCTCCGCCGAGCTGTATTCGCGCGCGTGCAGAGTGCTGGTCGGCGGGGTCAATTCACCGGTCCGCGCGATGCGCGCGATCGGGCGCGAACCGCTGTTCATCGACCACGGCGCCGGCGCGGAGATCTTCGACGTCGACGGCAACGCCTACGTCGACTACGTGTGCTCGTGGGGGGCGCTGGTCGCGGGTCACGCCCATCCGGCGGTGCTCGACGCCGTGGCGGCGGCGGCGGCGCGGGGAACCAGCTTCGGCGCCCCGACCGCGCTCGAGGTGACCCTGGCCGAAGAGGTGGCGCGGCGCGTGCCCGGCGCGGAGATGCTGCGGATGACATCCTCCGGCACCGAGGCGGCGATGACGGCGATCAGGCTGGCGCGCGCGCACACCGGCCGCGACGTCGTCGTCAAGTTCGCCGGCGCTTACCACGGCCATTTTGATGGCCTGCTTGCGCAGGCAGGATCGGGTCTCGCGACGCAGGGGATACCGGCCAGCCCCGGCGTGCCGGCAGCGACCGCGGCCGACACGGTGGTCGTGCCGTGGAACGACCGCGGCGCGCTCGAGCGAGTGACGCAGCGCCGTGAGGTGGCGGCGATCATCGCCGAGCCCTGCCCGGCGAACATGGGGCTGATCCCCGCGGCCGAGGGGTTCCTCGAGTTCCTGCGCGAGCGCGCTGACGCGTGCGGCGCGCTGCTGATCCTCGACGAGGTGATCAGCGGCTTTCGCGTCGCGCGCGGGGGCGCCGGAGAGCGCAGCGGCGTCAGCGGTGACCTCGTCGTGCTCGGCAAGATCCTCGGCGGCGGCCTGCCGGCGGCGGCGGTCGCGGGCCCGCGCGAGCTGCTCGAACTGCTGGCGCCGGTCGGCGAGGTCTACCAGGCGGGGACGCTGTCGGGCAACCCGCTCGCCGTCGCCGCCGGGCTCGCCACGCTCGCGTTGCTTGACGACGGAGCCTACGCGACGCTCGCGGAGAGCACGCAGCGGCTCGCCAAGGGCCTGGCCGCGGCCGGCGGGTCCGCCGTCAGCGTGGTGTGGATGCCCGGCCTGTTGACGGTGTTCTTCGCCGCGGAGCCCCCGCAGGATTTGGCCGGCGCCCAGCGCTGCGACCTCGCCGCCTATGGCGCCTGGTGCCGCGAGCTGCTCGCGCGCGGCGTCTACCCGCCGCCGTCGCAGTTCGAAGCCTGGTTTCCCTCACTCGCCCACACCGATGAGCAGATCGAGCGCACGCTGGGCGCCGCCCGCGCAGCATTCGCCGCGGTCACCGAAGCGCGATGAGCACGCTCGAACGCCTGCGCGAGCTGATCGCGGCCGAGGGCGCGCCGCTTGCCGGGGGGCTTCTCGAGCAGGTGCCGACGGGCGCCGAGCCGACGCTTGGCGCGCTGGCTGCCGCGGGACCGCGCGCGCGCGCCGACCCCGGCGAGTATGAGCTGCTGATCGAGGCGATCTACGAGGGCTACCTGCTGCATTACGGTGACTCGCGGCTGCTGTCAGCCGGCGACGCCGATCTGGCGCTGCTGGCCGGCGACCGGCTGTACACGATCGGACTCGAGCGGCTCGTCGCGCTCGGCGATCTTGACGCCGTGCTCGAGCTCGCCGATGTGATCGCGCTCTGCGCGCTGATGGTTGGGCGCGGCGAGCATTCGAGCTGCGATCCGCTCTGGCGCGCAGGCGCTCACGCGGTCGGCTGGGGTGCGGCGGAGAGCTATCGCCACGCCAAGGCGCTGGCGCGCGCCGGGGACGCGGCGGCCGGCGAGGCGCTGCGCGCGCTCGATGACCCCCCGGCCAGGGCATGAAGGTATTCTTCCCGGTCGCCCGATATCCCAGGAGCGTCATTGGCACCCACGCGCAGGCCCAGCAAGTCAAAGTACACCGCTGACCGCGGCGTTCCCGGCGCGTTCGAGGGCGAGACCGTGACCCGGCGGCGTTTCATGACGGGTACGGCACATGGCGCCGGAGCGCTGGCGACGATGGGCTTCGCGCTTCCCGCGCTCGCCTTCGCGATCGGGCCGATCTTCAACAACGACACGCTCGGCTGGCAGACCATCGGCACGCCGGACATGTTTCCGGACGACAACTACATCCCGGCGGTGATCGTGATCGCGCCCGGGATCGGCGAGGCCGGCAACAGCACCGTCTACATTCGGGCGCGCAACGCGTCGATCGACACCACTCCTCCGACCCAGTTCAACCGCTGGATCGCGATCTCGACGCGCTGTGCGCACCTCGGCTGCCCCGTGCGCTGGGTGCCCGCCTCGGAGCGCTTCATCTGCCCATGCCACGGCGGGGTGTACGACCTCCAGGGTGTGCGCGTCGGCGGGCCGCCCCCGCGCCCGCTCGACCGCTTCTTCACCCGCCTGCACGACGGTTACGTCCAGGTTGGCGCCCGCTACAGCGTCAACAGCGAACTGCGGGCCTTTTCGCCGCGCGATCCTGGCGAGCCGCTCGACGGGATCGGCCAGTATCTCTATCCGTCGCGGCCGAGTGTCCGTATCTGATGCCGAAACTCCCCGCGGTGCCGATCCCGCCGCGCTTCCTGCCCCAGCCCCCGCCGCCCGGCACGCAGCGCGGTCGGCCGCGCACGCCGCTCGAGAAGGGCGCGGAGGCCGGCAAGTCCGCCGTCGACTGGATCGACGAGCGGACATCGCTGTCGGGTGGGGTGCGCTGGGCGCTGTTCCGCAAGGTGCCGAAGGGGACCAACTGGTTCTACACGCTGGGCTCGGCGACGATGATCGCCTTCCTCAACCAGGCGGTGACCGGCGTCTTTCTCGCGATGTACTACCGCCCGGATGCGGGCGGTGGCGCCTACGAATCGGTGCGCTACATCACCAACGACGTGTTCCTCGGGCAGTTCGTGCGCGGCATGCACAAGTGGGGCTCCTCGGTGATGGTGATCCTCGTCTTCCTGCACATGGGCCGCACCTTCTTCTTCGGTGCCTACAAGTATCCGCGCGAGCTGAACTGGGTGATCGGCGTCGTGCTGCTGATCCTGACGATGACGATGTCCTTCACCGGCTACCTGCTGCCGTTCGACCAGCGCTCCTACTGGGCCACGATCGTCGGCGTCAACATCAACGGCACCGGCCCGCTGCTCGGGCCCTACCTGAGTGACTTCCTGCGCGGCGGTCCCGAGTTCAGCGCGACGACGCTGTCGCGCTTCTACTCGATTCACATGCTGCTGGTGCCCGGCGCGATCGCAGCCATGATCGGCGCCCACCTGTACCTGGTCGCCAAGCTCGGCACAACCGCGCCGCCGTGGCTGCGGGCCAAGCCCGAGCCGGAACTGGTCGAGGAGCAGCTGTGAACCAGCGCGAGAAGGAGGAGTACCTCCGCGAGTACTCGATCCTGAAGAGCCAGGGCAAGCCGTTCTTCCCCTACGCGGTCGCCAAGGACGGGCTGATGGGATGCCTGGTCATCGCGATCATCATCGCGCTGTCGATCGTGCTCGGCGCCGAACTCGGGCCGAAGGCCAACGCGGCGACGACCACCTACACGCCGCGGCCCGAGTGGTATTTCTTCTTCCTCTTCGAACTGCTGCGCGTGATCAAGCCGCCGAACTTCGTCGGCCTCGCGACGATCGGCGTGCCGACGCTCGCGATGATCCTGCTGTTTCTGCTGCCGTTCTACGACCGCGGCCCGGAGCGTCACCCGCTGCGCCGCCCGGTCGCGACGCTGACGGGGATCTTCGTGATCTGCGCGATGGCCTACCTGACCTACCTTGGAGCGAACGCCGGTCCGCCGACCGAGAACGACATTCCCGCCCCGGCTGCGGTGCTCGCACAGGGCAAGCCGGCGGTCTCGGAGTTCTACCTCGGCCGCTCGGTCGTCGCGCAGTCCGGGTGCGAGGCCTGCCATCTGATCGGCAGCAACGGCAACAACGGCCCCGGGCCCGAGCTGACAAAGATCGGCGACCGCATTCCGCCGCAGGCGATCGCGCGGACATTGGTGAACCCGACCGAACCGATGCCGTCCTACGGCGGCTCCGGCGGTCTTCCGGCCAAGCAATTCAGCGCGGTCGTCGCCTTCCTGTCAGATCTGAAGTAGATGTCCGGCGAACCGCCCGGTACGCTGGAGGCGGGTCAGGTGCGAGCGATGTTCGATCGCATCGCCGGGCCCTACGACGCGATGAACACAGTGATGACCGCGGGCCTGCATCACCGCTGGCGCGAGCGAGCGGTGCAGTTGGCGGCGGTCGGCCCGGGCAGCCGGGTGATCGACGTCGCGACCGGAACCGGCGACCTCGCGATCGCGCTCTCCCTCGCCGTCGCGCCCGACGGCGAGGTCGTGGCCTGCGACTTCTCCGAGCAGATGCTCGCCAGAGCCCGCGCCAAGGCGCCGCAGCTGCGGTTCGAGTGGGCCGACGCCCTCGCGCTGCCCTACGCCAGCGACCGTTTCGACGCGGCGACCGTCGGCTTCGGCGCGCGCAACTTCTCCGACCTGCGGCGCGGCATCGAGGAGATGGTGCGCGTCGTGCGCCCGGGCGGGCGCGTCGTGATCCTCGAGATCACCCGGCCGACCCGCGAGCCGCTGGCGAGCTTCTTCCGCGGCTGGTTTGACCGGGTCGTGCCGGCCTTGGGAAGGTTCGCCGGACAGGGTGCCGCCTACAGCTACCTGCCGAGCTCGGTCAGGCGCTTCCCCGGGCCGCACGAGCTTGCCGCGCTGATGGACAGCTGCGGCCTGAGGGGGATCAGCTACGTGCTCACGGCGGGCGGGATCATCGCCATACACGTCGGCGAGGTGGCCTGATCGAGACGGTCGTGGACCCGTTCGACGCGATTCTAGAACTCGGGGGCGAGCAGCTGCGAGCCGCGATGGTCGGCGTCGAGACGCGCCTGCGCGAGATCGCCGCTGTCGAGCAGCACTCGCTGGCGACGGTGGCGGCCGGCGGCAAGCGCCTGCGCCCGCTGCTCGTGTTCGTGGCCGGGCTCGGCAGTGACGCCCACGTCGCGCTGTCGCGGGCTGCGGCGGCGGTCGAGCTGATCCACTCCGCCACGCTCGTGCACGACGACGTGCTCGACGACGCGCCGCTGCGCCGCGGACGCCAGACCGTCTTCGCTGCTGCCGGGCGCACCGCGGCGACCGCGACCGGCGACCTGCTGTTCTCCAGCGCCTTCGCCGAGCTCACGCGAAACGGAGTGCTGGCCCAGCTGCGGGCACTATCTGGCGCCTCCGCCGCGCTGGCCCGCGGCGAGCTGATGCAGCGCGCCGACGCCTGGCGCGCCGACGTCACGCTCGAGCGCTACCTGCAGCGCTGCGAGCTGAAGACCGCACGGCTGTTCGCTGCCGCGTGCGAGCTTGGTGCGCTGGCCAGCGGCGGGCCGCCGCTGGGGCCGTTCGGACGCGCGGTCGGGCTCGCCTTCCAGTTGCTTGACGACGTGCTCGACATCACCGGCCCGGCGGAGCGCACCGGCAAGCGCCGCGGCACCGACCTGCTGGACGGCACCGTGACCCTGCCACTGATCCTCGCGCGCGAAAGCTCACCGGAGCTTGCGGCGCTCGACCTGCGAACGATCAAGGGCGCTGCCGACGCAGACCGGATCTGCACCGTGATCGAGGCCACGGGCGCCGGCGAGCGTGCCCGCCAGCGCGCCCTGGACCTGGTTGCCGCCGCCAAGCGCGAGCTGCCGCGCGAATGCCCGCCTCGCCAGCGCCAGGCGCTCGAGCTGATGGCGGACGTACTGGTGGAGCGCTTCGCATAAGAGCGTTGCTCGGGAAGCGCCTTGCGATTCCTGCGCTCAGACTGTTACGGCCTACGTGCGCTGCTACGTGGGCGTGCGGGTGCCGGGGTAGCGCTGCGGTTCTCGCGCGTAGGTGTGGAGGCTGGCGGCCACGACCTTGAGGTATACGCCGTCGCCGCTCCACTCGTTCACGCTCTGGTTGCCGCACGCAACCTGGGTGGCGTCGAGATCCGCGAAGTCGGGATGGCGCGCGTCAATGATCGTCGCGGCGCCATGTGCGATGACGGCGAGATCGGTGCCCTCGAAATAGGTCAGGCTCGCACCCGGTCGCCGCGCGAGGTGCTGGGCGCGCGCGGACTGGGCAACCGTGGGCACGTAGAAGGACGCATGTACGAAGAGAGCGCTGATCGGAGCCACGCGCGGCTCTCCACGGGCGGTGACGGTGGCGAGCGCGACGGTCAAGGCGTCCTGGAGGTGCGCCGCGAGCTGCGTTGCCGACAGCGAGTGCTCCGGCATCTGGAAGGAGCTGCGCAGAAACGGGCTGGCCCGCGCGACGCTGTCGTCAAGCAGCGTCTGCAGCCGCTGCAGCTCGGCCGGAGTTTCGCGCATGGGTCCCGAGGATCGCAGCCCGGCGGAGCAAACGTCCGGCGATCCTCGTCAACCCACAAGCAGGCGCGCAGCGATCGCGCGCAGCGTGGTCGCGAGCGTCCCGTCTAGAAGTCGAAGGGAACGATCAGGTCGGTCTCGAGCGCGGCGGCGAAGGCCTCTACCTCGGCCTCCATGCAGGCGCGTGAGACGCGTGTGAGCGTCGACTGAAGCTTGCGGGTGCCGCGGTCGAGTTCACGGTCGAAGCGGTCGACCGCCTCCTGGCCGAAGACTCCGGTGCCGCACCATTCGCAGTTCGGGCAGCGCAGGACGACGCGCCAGTGCGAGCGCCCGATCAGCGACCAGTCGATCGGCTGCACCAGCATCGATCCGCATGTGCCGCAGCGGCACAGCTCCGGATCGCACGTGGTCTCGTCGTACTCCTCGATTTCCGCGAGGCAGGAAACGTCGTCCTCGGGGGGGTTCGGGAGCTCCAGGTCACGGCTACGCCGTTTGTTGCGATTCACGTCCATGTCTGGTTCATCGGCCTCACACGCTCGGCGCTTGAGCCGCCGGTGAGTCGCGGGCTGCACGGTAGGCTGTGAAGGCATGCCCCGCGTGATCCGGCCGGTCCGCCACGAGGATCATCTGAGCCTCGTCGAGCACTTGGATGAGCTGCGGACGCGGCTCATCGTCAGCCTGGTCGCAATCGGCGTCGCGTTCGCCTTCTGCTTCTGGCAGAACCACGCCCTGCTGCACCTGATCGGCGACCCTTACGCGAAAGAGACACAGAGCCAGGTCACGAAGTGCCAGGGTGAGCAGGGGCCGGTGTGGTGCACCGACCAGGCGGTGAAGGCGACGGCGAACACGCTCCAGGCGATGGTCAAGGCCGTCGAAAATCCCTCAAGCGGCCTGAATCCGGCGTCTCTCAGCGCCCTGAAGGCCACGACGTCGGCGCTCACCACGGCCGTGGCGAGGCTGCCCAAGACCGTTCCGGCCAACAGTCTGGTGACGATCGGCATCGGCGAGCCGTTCACCGCGACGATCACCGTCACCTTCTACTTCTCGCTGCTCCTATCGCTGCCGATCATCCTCTACGAGCTTTACGGATTCCTGATCCCAGCCTTCAGTCCCAACGAGCGCGCCGTCGCACGGCCGGTGCTGGCGGCCGTGCCTGGCCTGTTCGCAAGCGGTGTCCTGTTCGGGTACTTCGTCGTGCTGCCGGCGGCGGTGCACTTCCTGCAGAACTTCAACAGCGGCTCGTTCGAGCAGTTCGTACAGGCGTCCAGCTACTACTCGTTCGCGGCGCTGATCATGCTCGCGATGGGCGTGATCTTTCAGGTGCCGCTGGCCGTCGTCGCCGCGGCTCGCGCCGGGATCGTGACGCGGCGACAGCTGCGCAAGAACCGTCGATTCGCGATTGTGGTTGCAGCGTTGATTGCAGCGCTGCTTCCCGGCGACGTCGTGACGATGACACTCGAGACGTTGCCGGTCATCGTGCTCTACGAGGTCGGTATCCTCGTTGTCGCGTGGCTCGACCGGCGCGACGCCCGCCGAGGGCGGGCGCAGGAGCGGACCACCCCTGCCAGCGCCCAGCCACCGTCACCGTCACCGTCACCACCTCCTCCTCCTCCGATCTCAGCCGATAATGCTTTTTGATCTTCGTAGCCCGCATCGCCGCCGGGTCATCAAGGTGGTCTATGTATTCCTCGCGGTGCTGATCGGCGGCGGCCTGATCTTCTTCGGCATCGGCAACGGCTCGAACTTCGGTGGTCTGCTGACAGCCGCCGGCGGCAGCGGCAGCGGCAGCAGTTCGACGAGCGGCCAGGCGCTGTACACGAAGGCTCTGGCCAAGGCCGAGAAGCTGGCGAAGGCGTCCCCGCACGACGCGGCGGTGTGGGTCAAGGCCGGGGAGGCCGCCTACGCCGTTGCGACGCTGCCGAACAACTACAGCTCGACCGTCGGCTTCACGCCGGCCGGGCACGTCGCGCTCAACAAGCTGAGGCAGGCGTGGCAGAACTATCTGTCCGACGCCCCGGCCAATCCCAACGGCTATTTCGCGGGGGAGGTCGTCGCCGGGTTCAACACGCCGCCGGCCGGTGTCGGCGATTACAAGACAGCCGAGAGCGCGCAGGAGGTCGTGGCCGCCGCTCAGCCGACCGACGTCCAGTACGAGTACCTCGCCTACTACTCCTGGCTCGCGCGGGACACGACGACCGGCAACCTCGCGGCCGCCAGGGCACGCTCGCTCGCCCCCAAGAAGGATCTCAAGACGATCAACTCGACACTCTCGGAGATGCTGGCGGTCGCGGACGCCCAGACCGGCGCCACCAGCGCGACGGGAGCGACCGGCGCGAGCGGCGCGAGCGGCGCCACCGGAGCCACGAGCGGCTGATCGCCGCTAAGATCCCGCGCCGGTCACCCAGACGCGCCTCGGGCCGTTAGCTCAATTGGCAGAGCAGGGGCCTCTTAAGCCCAAGGTTGTTGGTTCGATTCCAACACGGCCCATGAGAAAGGCGCGGAAACCGGCACTCTTCTGGTGGCCTGCGGAACGCGCTTCAAACCGGCGTGCGTGCCGCGCGCCGGTAGCCACTTACAGCACAATGCAGAGGATGGCCGTCATCCCCATGGAACCTGCAGCGCGCGCGACTGCGCCGCTCCTTCGCGTGCAGGCGCTGCGCGTTCGCTACGAGGCGTTCGACGCGCTCGACGCGATCGACCTCGATATTCGCCCCGGCGAGACCGTCGCGCTCGCGGGCGAGAACGGGGCCGGGAAGTCGACACTCGTGCGCTGCATCGGCGGCGACATGGTTCCGACGAGCGGCCACGTCTACATCGATGGCGAGCGGGTCGGCTCAACGCCCGCCGCGGCAACGCGGCGCGGCATCACAGTCGTCTGGCAGAACCTTGCGCTGTGCGACAACCTGGACGTCGCGTCGAACCTGCTGCTTGGCAGCGAGAACTCCGTGCTACTGCGCTCGCCGCCGCGCTTTCACGACGCTGCCCGGCAGCTCCTCGTGGACCTCGGGATCGGCTTGACGGACACTGCGCGCCGCGTCGGCTCGCTTTCGGGCGGCGAGCGCCAGCTCGTCGCCGTCGCTCGTGCGATGGCCAGTCGGCCCAAGCTGCTCGTGCTCGACGAGCCCACGACGGCGCTTGGAGTGAACGAATCGGCGCAGGTCGACCAGCTCATCGCGACCGTGCGCGAGAGCGGCACAACCGTGCTGCTCGTGTCGCACGACATCGATCAGATGTTTCGACTTGCCGACCGCATCGTCGTGCTGCGCCGCGGCCGGATCGCCGCGGACGTCAATCCGGCCGAATCGCACCCCGAGGACATCGTCGCCTTCATCTCCGGCCAGCCGGTCGACTCCTCGGCCCGGCGCCAGCTGAGCCGCCTCCACGGCCTGGCGGACCAGCTTGCCTCCGCGGAGCCGTCCTCGAGCTTGCCGTTGATCGTGTCCGCGCTCGCTGGCGCGCTCGGGGCGCCCCGGTTGTGCGTTCATCTCGTCGACGGCCGGCGGCTACGCGTCGCGGGCGCGCTGGGCCTTTCGGCCGCCATCGCCGACGCGTGGTCGAACCTACCGTTCGATGCTGCCGGTGGACCGGTAGGCGTCGCCGCTGAATCCGGGGAAGCGGTGATCGATTTCGACGTCCGTTCGAGTCCCGCATGGGGCCCGTGGCGGTCATTGGCAACCGAGGCGCGCGTACGCAGCTCCTGGTCGGTCCCGGTGATGGGCGCGGACCGGGTACTCGGCGTGATCACGGTGTTTCGCGAGGTCCCAGGGTACCCTCCTGGCGACGAGCGCCAGCTCGTAAACCTCTACGCGGGGTACATCGCGAGCGCGGTCGATCGCGAGCGCCTGCTCGGCGAGCTCACCGCACGCAACCGCGGGCTCGAGACGATCCGCGTCGTGCTCGAAACGCTGGCGGGCCCGGTCCCACTCCCCCGCGGTTTGGCGATCGTCTTGAGCACGCTTCGAGAGGGCCTCCTGGCGGAGCGTGTCGCGCTGCTGACCGCCGGCCTCGCCGGTGAGAACGCCGACAGCTGGCTCACAGTCGACTCCTCCGGGGAGGAGGTGCCGCCGTCCGCCGGGTTGGTCGAAGCGGCCGCGGTGATGCGCAACGGCGACGTGCGTGACGGTCGGGCGGCGAGCATCGTGCCGGCGGACGGCGACTGCTGCATGGCCGTGCGCTTCTCGGCCCCCGACGGCGGCGGCATCCTGCTCGCGCAGTGGCGGGCGGCGATTGCGCCGTCCGACGGGATCGCGCTGATGGAAGACACGGCCAACTCGCTACGCCTCGCTCGCGAGCGGGAGGAATCCGAGCGGGCTCGCCAGGAGGCGAGCGCCCTGCGCCGCTCGCGGGAGCTGCAGCGAGGATTCCTCTCGCGGCTGAGCCACGAACTGCGCACGCCGCTTACTGCGATCGGTGGTTACGCCTCGAGCCTGATGGCGCCCGATGTCACTTGGGACCGCGCGTCGGAGACGCGCTTCCTCACGCGGATCGGCGCCGAGTCGGCCCGCCTCAACCGCCTTGTTGTCGACCTGCTCGACTTCTCGGCGATTGAGTCCTCGACGATGCGGATGCTGCCGGACTGGTGCGAGCTGCCGCTGGTCATCGATGCCGCGATCGCCTGCGTGCCGCCGGCGCAAGCGGCCGTGATCGAGGTCGATTGCCAACACGACTTGCCGGTCATCTGGGCGGACCACGATCGTCTCGAGCAGGTCTTCTTGAATCTGCTCGAGAATGCGCTGCGGCACAATCCCGAGGGGACGCGGGTTGGCGTCAAGGCAACCGGCGATGAGGAACACGGATTGGAAGTGATAGTGACCGACGACGGCGGGGGCCTGCCCGACGAAGTCGCTAGCGCCCTGTTCCAGCCGCGCAGCGGCGGCTTCGGCCCCGCGGCCGGTGCCGGCCTCGGGTTGTCGATCGCCAAGGGCATCGTCGACGCTCATCTCGGCAAGATTGCTCTCGAGCGGCTCGACCACGGCACGCGCTTCTGCGTGAGGCTGCCGATCGGCGGCCCCGACTCATCGCATCGCTACACGGAGGACCATGACCTCGCCGACGTCTGAGAGTCCCCTCGCCACGAAGATCCTGGTGGTAGAAGACGACCCGAACATCGTCGATCTGATTCGCTCGAACCTCGCCGTGCGAGGCTTCGAGACCGTCGTATCGACCGATGGCGCTCGCGTGCTGCAAATCCTGGAGACCGAGCAGCCCGACCTGATCCTGCTCGACCTCATGCTGCCGTCGGTTGATGGCTTCGAGCTTTGCAAGCAAATCCGCGAGCGTTCAACTGTTGGTGTCGTGGTCGTCTCCGCCCGCGGCGGCGATCACGACAAGGTCGCGGCCCTCAACCTCGGCGCCGACGACTATATGACCAAGCCGTTCAGCATCGACGAGCTGCTCGCGCGCATCACGGCAACACTGCGCCGGACGCGCCCAGCGCCGGCCGAGGCGCAGAGCACTCGGGTCGCGCTCGCGGACGGGCTCGAGATGGACCTCGCGAGCCGCCAGGTCACGCGAGACGGTACCGCGCTTCATCTGACGCCGACCGAGTTCGCGTTACTGCGGGAGCTGGTCGTCAATCGCGGCAAGCTACTGACGCACGCGCAGCTGCTACGGCGCGTCTGGGGTCCAGGCTACGAGACCGAGACCGAATATGTTCGCGTCTACGTGCGCCGTCTGCGGGCCAAGCTGGAGCCCGAAGGCAGCCCGCTGCTCATCCTCACCCAGCCCCGGGTCGGCTACCGACTCGCCCCGGAGTGAACAAGACGTAAACGGCGTTTACGACTTGTTCCAGAAATGCATCGAACTTTGATGCCACGTTTACGCCGAAGCGCCTAGAGTCATGTAGTTCGAGTGTTGCGACGGCTCGCCGGTTTGCGCCGACCTCGCACCGCAGAAATTAGATCAGAGAGAGAGGAAGAATGTCTCTGCTTAAGAGGAGACTCGTCTTCGTCGGCATCGTGTCGGTGGCTCTCACCGGCGCGCTGTTTGCGAGCGAGAGTAGTTACGCAGCCAAGCCTAAGCCGAAGAAGCCGGCCGTGACGTACAAGAACCTCACCTCCAAGGACTTCAACACGTCGTTTTCGGCGATGAAGGCCCTGAAGCCGCTGGCCGCCAAGGGCACCGGCTCGGTTGCCGTGATCCTTCCGGACACCGTGTCATCGACCCGCTGGACCGAGTTCGATGCGCCGTACCTCGCGAAGGCGCTGAAGGACGCCGGCCTCTCATCGAGCCAGGTCATCGTCCAGAACGCACAGGGCAGTGACTCCACGTTCGTCACCGATGCCCAGTCAGATATCACGGCTGGGGCCAAGGTGCTCATGATCACCCCGGTCGACTCGGCAACCGGCGATCAGGTGGAGAAGCTGGCTACGGCGGCTGGCGTCAAGGTGGTCGACTACGACCGCCTGACGCTCGGCGGCGCCACCACCGACAAGTACTACGTCAGCTTCAACAACGTCGCGGTCGGCAAGCTGGAGGGCCAGGGGCTCGTCGCCTGCGTCAAGGCGTGGGGTGTCAAGTCCCCGAAGGTCATCGTGAACCACGGCGCGGCGACCGACAACAACGCAACGCAGTTCGCACAGGGTTACTTCAGCGTCCTCACCCCACTGTTCAGCAGTGGTGGATGGACCGATCTCGAGGGTGCTCCACCTGCCACCCTGGCAGGAACATGGGATCCGCCGACAGCCGAGACCCAGTTCCAGCAGGCGTTTACTGCGAACCCGACGGCCAACGCGACCCTGACGGCAAACGACGCCACGGCCGGGGCGATCATCACCTACCTGCAGCAGCAGGGAGTCAAGCCGAACACGTTCCCGACGACCGGCCAGGATGCCTCGCTTCCTGGACTGCAGAACATCATCAGCGGCTACCAGTGCGGAACGGTCTACAAGCCGGTCTTCCTGGAGGCGCAGGCGGCGACCGCGCTCGCGATGTACCTGCGGGCAGGAGTGACCCCGCCGAAGACGCTGATCAACGGCTCGACGACGGACAGCGTGGCGAACGTCCAGATTCCGTCGGTGCTGGAGACCCCGCAGTGGGTGACGGCAAAGCTGATCGAATCGACCGTCGTCAAGGACCAGTTCGTCCCGGCATCGCAGATCTGCGCTGGCGCGCCGCCCTCGGGCCCGACGTACGCAGCAGACTGCAAGAAGTACAAGATCAAGTAGATGAGTAGCCCGCGTTCTATAGGCTCCGAAGATGATGGATTCGACAAGCGCGGCTAGCGAATCGCAGGACGGGAACGTCTCCCGGTCCGCCTCGGCGGGCCGGGAGACCAACCTCGGCAGCGATGGGCAGGCGGCGGGCACGCCCACCTCTGACGTCCTGCTCTCCCTGCGCCGCATCTCAAAGCACTTCGGCCCGGTCACCGCACTCGACGGTGTCGACATCGAGGTGCCGGCGGGACGTGTCACCGCGCTGCTCGGCGACAACGGCGCGGGCAAGTCGACACTGATCAAGGTGATCGCCGGGATCCACGAAGCCGACCATGGCGAGATCTACTGGAACGGCGAGCGCGTACATATTCGCACCCCCCACGACGCCACCACGCTCGGCGTGGCAACCGTCTACCAGGATCTCGCGCTGTGCGACAACCTCGACATCGTCGCCAACATGTTCCTCGGCGTCGAGGTTCGTCGTCACGGCACGCTGGACGAGACGCCGATGGAGCTGACGGCCAGGGAGACGCTTGCCGGTCTGTCGGTCACCTCCGTGCGCTCGATCCGCCAAGCGGTCGGATCCCTATCGGGCGGCCAGCGTCAGAGCGTCGCCGTGGCCCGCGCCGTGATGGGCGATGCAAAGCTCGTGATCATGGACGAGCCGACAGCGGCGCTCGGCGTATCGCAAACGGCGATGGTGCTGGAGCTGATCCAACGGCTCGCCGCCGGCGGGATCGCGGTGATCGTGATCTCGCACAACCTGAACGACGTGTTTGCGGTCGCCGACCGCGTGGCGATACTCCACCTCGGCCGACTCGTCTCCACCGGGCCTGCGTCTGACTACGACCGCCAGAGCGCCGTCGAGATCATGACGACCGGAGCGTTGAGCGACCGCGAGAACGGCGCCCGCGGCGCAGCGGCGACGATCTGAGATGGCCGAAACCAACAATCCGCACACCGGCGAGGTCACCGCGCCTCCCGCGATCGTGGAGGAGACCGCAGCCGACCAGGTGACGCTCGACCCCGAGCTGACGGCGGTCCCTCCGGACGCGGGCGTCAACGAGTACGTGACGGCGTGGTTCAAGCGCGTCCGCAGCGGCCAGAGCGGGGTGCTGCCCGTCGTCGGCGGCCTGATCGTCATCATCATCATCTTCCAGATCGAGCGCTCGCGCTTCCTTTCCGCGCTGAACCTCGTCAACCTCCTCCAGCAGTCAGCCGCGTTCATCGTGCTCGGCATGGCGGAGATCTTCGTGTTGCTGCTCGGCGAGATCGACCTCTCGCTCGGCTACTCCGGCGCTGTCGGAGCGGCGGTGATGACGATTCTCGCCTACCCGCCGATCAACCTCGGCTGGGGGCCAGCGATCCTCGCTGGGCTTGCGGCGAGCGCCGCGATCGGGTTTGCTCAGGGCCAGATCATTTCCCGGCTGCGGCTTCCCCCGTTCGTGGTAACGCTCGCCGGCCTGCTGTTCTGGGAGGGCTTCCTGATCTGGCTGATCAACAACCAGAGCCCATCCAACGGCGGCTCGATTCGGATCAACAACGCCACGATCTACGACATCGTCAACGGCAATGTGAGCGTCACGGCCAGCTGGATCGTGCTAGCCGTCGCTCTGCTTCTCTTCGCCGCCGCGAGCGTGACGCGCGATCGCCGGCGCCGCGCCGGCGGCCTGGTCGCGCCGCCGCTCAGCCTGACAGTGGCCAAGATCGCTGCCGTCGCCGCAGGCGGCATCGCACTAGTTGCGATCTGCGGTGCCAACCGCGCGGTCTTTGTCGGCACGACGGTGAAGGGCGTCCCCTGGGTTGTGCCGATCGTGATCGCCATCGTCGTCCTCTGGACGTTCGTGCTCAACCGCACGCGTTTTGGCCGCTACGTGTACGCGATCGGCGGCAACCGCGAAGCCGCGCGACGGGCGGGCATCAACGTGCACCGGGTCCGCGTACTCGCCTACACGCTTGCCGGCCTCACCGCCGCCGCCGCGATCATCATCCTTGACTCGCGGACCGGCGGTGCGAACACCGACATCGATGGCGGTCAGACAGTGCTCTACGGAGTTGCGGCAGCCGTCATCGGCGGTACGAGCCTCCTTGGTGGTCGCGGCAAGATGGTGCACGCGCTGCTCGGCGGCCTGGTCATCGCGACGATCTACAACGGCATGGGTCTGCTTAGCCTGTCGGCCGACATCCAGTACATGATCACGGCGCTCGTGCTTCTCGCCGCAGTGATCGTGGACGCGGTGTCGCGGCGCGGTCAGACCGCCACTTAGTCGTTGCGCGGCCCGCGCGACGAAACGCCTGATCGCCCACTGCTCGCGTACTGGTTGCGTGAGTAGCCATGACAGCGCGTGGCGCTCGACCCTTCGGTACCGAAACGTGTCCCGAAATATGTCCCGAACTCGGCAAAAGTGACCCTGCTAGAGCTCGCCCAACCCGCGCGAAACCCCCGCAAGCTGGCGCAAGCTGCCCTCAAGCGGCTCCTCTTAAGCCCAAGGTTGTTGGTTCGATTCCAACACGGCCCATCGAGAGGGGAGTTCGCATTGGATGCGGGCGAGTAGTCTGGGTTCTCGCCTAGGCGGTTGGTCGTACGGCGAGCGACTGCTTCTGGGTGCCGCGGGATTGGCGATCGTGCTCGACACGAGGGAGCCTGGCAATGGATCAGCCGCACAAGATCATCAGCCCTTCGGCTGAAGCAGGAGGTTCCGCCTCCTCATGACGCGTCGCTGAGGGAACGGCGGTCGGCTACGGCTCGTCAGCGAAGCTCGAGCACCAGCGCCAGCGCGTCGTCGACGCATCTCATCTCGTCCAGCCTCAGATGCCCGACCTGCTTCCCAAGAAGTCGCGGGTCAACGGCTCCGACCATCTCGCACATTACGCGCGTCGGTTTCTCTCCGATCGACACCTCGGGGTGGAAGCTCGCCGTTGGCGTCGAACTCGAAGTCGGACAAACCACGACCGTCGAGAGCGTGAGCAGGTCATCGGCCTGGACGATCACTGCGAAGCGCCGACCGTGCTGAACGTGACCACGGCGGACGGGAAGCTTGATCGCGTGCACGTCACCTCTGACCACGGAGGCGCTCCATCAACTCGGCCACCTCGCCCGCCTCCTGAACGTAGGCGGGATTGCTCGCGAGTGCGCGTGCCTCCGCCGCGAGTCCGCTACGGCGACGCTCTCGCTCCGCGGTCTCTGCAATCGCTTGGCGAGCCGCCTCCGACCGGCTGACGCCTCGTCGCCGAGCGATCTCATCGAGCGCGCCCAGCCCATCGGCGCCAAGTCGGAGAGAAAGTGGCGAGGCAGAGGAGGCCATGCGTGTACCGTAGCGCAAAACGCACTACGCCCTGCAGTCAAGATCTTTTCCCCGTGTCCCGAGAAATGTCCCGAACTCGGCAGACATGACCCGGTCCACGCGCGTCCAAACTGCCTGAAACCGCCGCAACATGGCGCAACCTGCCGTCAGGCGCCGCAAAGGGCGTCGAACGCGGGAGGCTTCGCACGCTGTGGCGCACGATCCTTCGGCTCGGCTACCCCGGTTGTGTGTAGACCACGCCGTGGCAGTTCCAGGTGCCGGTGAACTTGGTCGGGCCGCCGCCCAGAGAGGTTGGCGCAAACGTGCCGTTCGACGGGATCTTCCCCTTTACCGACACGAGGCTCTCGAGAATGATGGTCTTGCCGCCGTAGTCGGCGTTGAGCGTTGCGATTCCGAACGTGGTTGCGGTGAGGCTGAAGAAGGGTGCGCTGCCCGGTTTCGCTGTCTCGACCGTGGTGCCGAGTGTGAGATTCAGAGCTTCCTTGTTCGCCGGAGAGCTCTCGCAGAAGCCGCTCTTGAAGTCGTAAGTCCTGCCGCCGATCTTCACCGTCGCGGTCGCCGGGCCGCAGTTGATTACGGCCGGCTTGCCGCCGATCTTCGTGGTCGTCGGCGTGCAAGGAGGGGCGGCGGAACCGGCCGCGGCGGTCCCCGTCATTGCGCCGGCCGCGGCGAGCAGGGTGATTGTGGGGAGAACGAGCTTCATTTGACTCCTCTGTCTATCTGTGGGGTGGGGTGTCGATGGGCTGGAGCGCGAGCGCGGGCCCGCTATTCGGCCGCCTCCGGACCGGGCGGCGATGCTGGTTCTCGACCTGACCGCGGAAAGCTCTGGCTGCCGCGGCCCGCGGGTGGTCTCGCGATCTGCGTCGCGAGTTCACGTTCAGTCCGGCTCGCAGGTGCGAGTCAGCCGGCTTGCTCGACGGTCGAGGACGAACGCCGTCCTGCTCGTAACGGCTGCCGCCATCACGCTCAGCGCCGCAGCGGGTGGCCCTGGTCGTAGTCCAGGTATGCCAACGGCTGGGTCGGGCTCGAGGCCCGTGCACCGGGGCTCAGCTCTTGTAGATCACGCCATGGCAGTCCCACGTGCCGGTGAAGTGGATGGCGGTGTGCTTCCCGGTGAATGTTCCTTTGGTCGGGATCTGGCCGCTGAGGGCGATCGGGGCGTTGGCGAGGAGTTCGCGGCCGCCGAAGTAGACGTCGGCGATCGACGCGCTTGTGTGCCCCCTCGCGATGTCCATGCTGAAGACCGGCTCCCCGGCGTTGTTGTTCGGACCCCCGAGCGTGGGAACGTCGGTGCCCAGGCTGAGCTGAAAAGAGTCGGAGTGCGTGATCGGTTCAGCGCAGAATCCGTTGTGGAAGGTGTAGGTCTTGCCGCCGACCGTGACCGTTGCGCTAGCCGGTCCGCAGAAGCCCATGGCCGGGTGACCTTTGATCGTCGGCGTCGTCGGCGTGCACGGCGCCCCAGCCGCGCTGGCCGGCGCGAGCGGGCCGGCGATCGTGGCGACAGCCATTGCGGCGGTTGCCGTGAGGCCGGCGACGGTTGCGAGCGTGACGTTCTTCATCGGTCTCCCTCGGGTCGTCATCGAAGCACCGTGAGAGTACGCGGCGGGTGCATAGAATCGGCATAGTCACCTGGACAGTGGGGACGCCGATGGAATTTCGGGTGCTTGGCCCGTTAGCGGTGATCGTCGGCGGCACGCCGGTCGGCCTGAGTGCGCGCCGGCAGCGGGCGCTGCTTGCGGCGCTGCTTCTGAGAGCGGGCGAAGCCGTGTCGTCAGAGGCGTTGATAGAGGCGCTGTGGGGCAGCGGTCCGCCGGACTCCGCGGCCAGCTTGCTGCGGCTGTACGTCTCGCAGGTTCGCCGGTGTTTGCCGCCGGACCGACTGCTGACGAGGCGCCCCGGATACGCGCTGGTCGTGGAGGCGGGCGAGCTGGACGCGGACCGGTTCGAAGGGCTCTTCGCCGACGGTCGGCGCGCGCGCGCGCAGGGCAACCCGCGGCTGGCGCGATCGTTGCAGGTCCGCGCGCTCGCCCTGTGGCGGGGAGCGGCCCTTTCGGACCTCCGGACCGAGTCGTTTGCCTGCGAGGAGGCAAGCCGACTTGATGAGTTGCGGCTCGAGTGCATCGAGGAGCGGGTTGCGGCGGATCTGGAGCTCGGGCGCCATGGCGGGGTGTTGGCCGAGCTTGAGCTGCTCGTCGCGGAGAATCCTCTGCGGGACTTGCTGCGCGGGCAGCTGATGCTCGCGCTCTACCGCGGTGGTCGCCAGGCAGATGCCCTCGCGTGTTACCGGCACGGTCGCGAGGCGCTCGTCGAAGCGCTCGGTTTGGAGCCTGGCACGCAGTTGCGCGAACTGGAGCGGTTGATCCTGCGCCAGGATCCGTCGCTCCAGCTCGCCCCGATGAGCGGGAGTTGGGCCGAGCGCCGCCGCGTCCCGGCTCCGCCGAGCGCCACGATCGGCCGTGATCGAGAGATCGCCGAGGTGCGGCGGCTGCTGCTGTCGGCTACGGCACGCCTCGTGACGCTCGTTGGTCCTGGTGGCGTCGGGAAGACTCGCTTGGCCGTCGAATCGGCGGCTCTCGTCGGAGAGGAACTCGCCGACGGAGCGATTCTCGTCGAGCTGGCGGCGTTGCGCGATCCCGAGCTGCTGCTTGCGTCGATCGGGCACGCGCTCGGTCTGCGCGAGGCCGGCGGGTCGTCGTGGCCGGAGCTACTCGGAGAGCATCTGCGGCCACTCGAGCTGTTGCTCGTGCTCGACAACCTCGAACATCTCCTCGCCGGAGTCGCCCCGCTCGTCCAGCTGCTCGCGGCCGCTCCGCGGATCCGGGTGCTGGCCACCAGCACGACCGTCCTTCGACTCTCAGCCGAGCAAGTGCTGGTGGTGCCGCCGCTCGAACGATCCGCAGCGTTTGAGCTGTTCATGCGACAGACAATCGCGGCTGGCGCCCCCGCCGCGATGCTGGCTTCGAGCCGGGAAACGCTTGCGCAGGTCTGCGACCGCCTCGACGGGTCGCCGCTTGCGATCGAGCTGGCCGCCCCGTGGCTGCGGGCCCTGTCGCCGGCGGAGCTGCTCACACTGCTTGATTCGCGGCTCGCCACGCTGCGAAACGGACCGCGCGACGCACCAGCCCGCCACCGCACGCTGCGCTCGACGATCGACTGGAGCTTCGATCTTCTCGCTGCCGAGGATCAGCGGCTGTTTGCCCAGCTATCGGTCTTCGCCGGCGGCTTCTCGCTCGAATCGATGGCAGCCGTGGCGGGATCGGGCGCCGTGATCGAGCGACTCGAATCGCTTGTTGCAGCGAGCCTGGTTCATGCGAGCGGCGATCGGTATCACCTCCTCGAGGTTGTGCGCGAATACGCTGCCGAGCGGCTCGGCGACGAGGTGGAGCCACGCCGTCGTCACGCTGAGCATTTCTCCGGCCTGGTCGAGACGGCCGAGCAGCAGCTCTCCGGCAGCGACCAAGCCGAATGGCTTATGCGGCTTGACGGCGAGCACGACAACCTGAGAGCTGCACTCGACTGGCTCGCGACCGACCCCGGCATGGCCGGCCGCGAGTTACGCCTGGCCGCCGGGCTCGGGCGCTTCTGGTACGTGCGCGGCCACATCCGCGAGGGACTGAGCCGCCTGCAGCACGCGATCGACCGCGGCGCGCATGACGACGACCCCTCACTCGCAAAGGCGCTGCGCGCGGCCTCCGCTCTCGCCGTCATCCAAGGCGACTACTCCCTCGCGCACGAGCTTGCGAGTCGCTCCCTGTCCACCTACCAAGGGCTCGGAGATCGGGCAGGCGCGGCGCGCGCCCTGAGCAACCTCGGCGCGATCCTGCACGCGCAGGGAGAGCTCGACAGCGCCGCTGCCACGCTCGATGAATGCATCCGCGAGTGCCTCGATCTTCACGAGGACAGGCTCCTGGCGCTCGCGCAGAACAATCGAGGAGACGTCGCGCTCTCACAACGCGAACTCGACACCGCGACCGCGCACTTCGAGCAAAGCCTCGCCATCCTGCGCACCCTCGGCGATACGGCGAACGTCGCGCGATCCATGTACAACCTCGGCGCCGTCGCCGTTGAACAGAACAGGCTCGATGACGCGCGGACGCTCCTGGGCGAGAGCATCGCGGTCTCCGAACGCGTCGGGGACAGCGAGGACGTCGCATGGTGCCTGATCGCGTTTGCCGCGGTCGCATCCCGCACCGCGCAGCCACTCTACGGGGCCCGGATGCTCGGCTTCGCGATCGCGCTGCTCGACCGGATCGGAGCCACGATGAAGCCGTTTGAACAGAACCTTTACGCACGCACGCGAGACGCCCTCGGCGGCGCCCTCGGCCCGGCGAATCTCGAGGCCGAACTTGCCGAGGGCGCACGGCTTGATCTCACCGCCGCAGTCGAGCTCGCATCTACTCCGAAGCCCGCAGATTCCCCGAGGGCGGCGCGAGAACCAAAGGCCGACGCCCACGCCCGATAGATCGTGGCGTCTCCGGCGCTGCCAGCCCGCGGCGACAGATTGACTTCGTGACAGCGCCGCGAACTCAGCAGGAATGACCCTATTCGGGGCGAATCCCCCGGCAGAATCGCCCAATCCGCCCCGGCTGCCTGTTGAGCCCCAGCTTGAAGGTTCGAGTCACTCGGGCCGATCACTGGGCGCGCCTGCGCGGGTCTGCGACAGGTCGCGCTCGGTTTCCGCCGCACGGAGGTCACAATCGATGAGGCTCAAGCCGCAGCCCGCCACGGTCATCGCCTCACTGGCGCTGTTCATCGCGCTCGGCGGCACCTCCTACGCGGTCACGGGCGGCACTTCGTTCGCGGTCAAGTTGATCAGCGGCTCGCAACTGCAGGACCACTCGGTCTCCGGCGTCAAATTGGAGAACCACACCGTGACCGGCAAGGATGTCGACGTCGCCGGGTTCCCGACCGTCCCGTCGGCGGTGTTCGCAGGCCAGGCCTCGAGCGCGGCCACCGCGGTGAACGCGACCAACGCCAGGAGCGCGATCACCGCCAAGACCGCCACGAGCGCGGCCACCGCGACAACGATCACCGGCACGGTCCGCGGGTCCCAGGTCTCGGGCGCCGTCGCCAACGCCACCAGCGCCAAGACCGCCACGAGCGCGACCACGGCGGCAACGATCACCGGCACGATCAGCGGCTCGCAGGTCTCGGGCGCCGTCGCCAACGCGACGAACGCGACGAACGCGACGAACGCCACCGACGCCACGAACGCCACCGACGCCACCAATGCGACGACCGCCGCCAACTCCACGACCGTCGATGGCGATCGGCTCCTCAACATCTCCGAGTGGAGCAGCTCGAGCACCGATTCGACGTTGGCGAGCAACATCGCGGGTCTGACGCTGGCGATGAGATGCACCGGGGGTGACGTCGACATCGACGCCACCACCTCGGTCAGCTCCGCGTCCTACGGGATGAGCGCCGTGGCGAACGCGGTCGCGACCGGCTTTGTCAAGGAGGAGGGAAACTTCAACACGGGGACCACGGTCACGACCACCAACGCCGCCCCCTCGCAGCTGAGCTTCTCCTACGAGCAGAATGGGGAGATCGCGGCCGGAACCCTCACCGTGTTTGACGACTCCGGGCTCTGCGCAGCCTTCGGCATCGCCGAGTACAGCGGCTGACTCGGCGCCGCCCGCCCGCCCGCCCGCGCCCGCCCGCCCGCGCC
>PMKB01000352.1 GCA_003157595.1 Solirubrobacterales bacterium | reverse complement strand
AGCAGAAGCCAGGTCAACCGCGGCTGCACGCCCGAGGCGACGGCGAAGATGAGCACCGGAATGAAGTTCGTTGCGAGCTGGAACAGCGCGGTCAGCATGACCGCGAGGGGCACGACCAGACGCGGGAAGCGCATCTTGCGCAGCAGGCCCTCGCGGCTCAGCATCGATGCGACGCAGCCGGACGTCGCCTGCAGGAAGAACGTCCACAGGATGATCCCCAGCAGCAGCTCGACGCTGTAGTTCGGCACGCCGGTGCCGACGTGGAAGATGTCGGTGAAGACGAAGTAGAGGACGCCGAAGAACAGCAGCGGGCGCATCAGCGACCAGAAGTAGCCAAGGATCGAGTTGAAGTAGGCCAGCTTGAAGTCGGTCGAGGCGAGCGTGTAGGTCAGGCTGACGAAGCGCCGCAGGTCGTCGCCGAACGCGCTCGGGCCGTAGCGGCGGCCTTCGGCGTAATCGTGCGAGCTCATCGCCGTTCGATCTCGAACTCGTGCGGGAGGTCGACGACGCCGGTCGTGAAGCGCCCGCCGTGCACGATGATCGTGGCCAGGTCGGCGCGCAGGTCGATCGTGTCGGAGCCCATGCCGACACGTGCGATCGACGGTGTGACGGTGTAGCTGGCGGGCGTGAACCAGTTCTCCAGCCGCAGCCGCACCCTGGCAAGCTCGCCGGCGGCGAAGTGTCCGGTCGGACCGAAGGCCCACTCCGTGGTGGTCGCGAACACCGTGGCGCCGGCGT
The DNA here is from genome assembly GCA_003157595.1 of Solirubrobacterales bacterium. Taxonomy (GTDB): domain Bacteria; phylum Actinomycetota; class Thermoleophilia; order Solirubrobacterales; family Solirubrobacteraceae; genus Palsa-513. Next base: position 8,399 of record PMKB01000352.1, on the reverse strand, counting down.
TGTTGCGAATCGTGACGCCGAAGCTCGGGTCATCGAGCGCGGCGTTGAAACGCACCTCGACGCCCACGGCGATCGCTTCGCGGTGGGGGATCGAGACGATCCGCGTGCCCGCGGCATCCTCGAACCAGGCGTCGACGATGTCGGCGTCGCGGTAGTCGGTGCGCCGGTCATCGTCGCTGCGCTCGTCGGAAAGCTCATGAACGGTGCGCCCGAAGTTCAGCGCGTTGTAGCGGTGCGCCACATCCGCCGGGTCGCCGACCGCGACCATGCGGCCCTTCTCGAGCAGCATCGCGCGGTCGCAGAAGCGCTGGATCGCGCCCATGTCGTGCGTCACGAAGAGGATCGTGCGGCCCTCCTTCTTCAGCCGGAGGAACTCGTCGAAGCACTTCTGTTGGAAGCTGGCGTCGCCGACCGCGAGCACCTCGTCGATCAGCAGCACGTCGGCATCGACCTGGATCGCGACCGAGAACGCGAGGCGCACGGACATGCCCGAGGAGTAGTTCTTCAGCCGCATGTCGAGGAAGTCCTCGAGCTCGGCGAAGGCGATGATCGAGTCGAAGCGCGCCTTGGCCTCCTTGCGCGTGAGGCCGAGCACGATCGCGTTGAGGATCACGTTGTCGCGCGCCGTGAGGTCGACGTTGAAGCCGACGCCCAGCTCGATGAACGGCGACAGCCGGCCGCGCACATCCATCCTGCCGGAGTCGATGTCGTAGATCCCTGCCAGGCACTTCAGCAGCGTGCTCTTGCCGCTCCCGTTGCGCCCGATGATGCCGAAGAACTCGCCCCGCGCGATGTCCACGCTGACGTCATCGACGGCCCTCAGCAGGTCGTAGGTGCGCGCCTGGAACGGGTGCAGGGCGCGCTCCTTCAGCGTGTGGTACTGGCGGTGGTGGAGCTTGAAGGCCTTGCTCGCGTTTTGGATCGTGACAGCCGGCAACAGGGCTCGACCGCCTGAGCCAGCGGGCGTGGAGGGGGCGGTGGTGATCGTCACGCTCGGTAGGTCGCGGCGGGAGGCTCTGTGGCCCTGGACGAACGCCTGGGCGCTCTGGCGCTTGTGTTCTGAACCGGCATGCACTCTACAACGCCTCCGCGCCGCCACAGTCGCGCCGAGGTTGGCCGCTTCGCGGCTGGTCGATATCGTGCGCCCCGATGGAGATGCTCGAGACCGAGCTGGTGGACGCCAGGCTTATCGTGCCGACGGTGCATGCGGATGCCCGCGGCTTCTTCTGCGAGGTTTTCCGGCGTGATCGCTTCGATGCGCTCGGGATCGGCGCCGAGTTCGTGCAGGACAACCAATCGCGGTCCTCGCGCGGCGTGCTGCGCGGGATGCACCTGCAGATCGGCGAGGGCGTCGCCAAGCTGGTCCGCTGCGCGCGCGGCGAGATCCTCGACGTGATCGTCGACGTTCGCGCCGACTCGCCGACCTACCGCCGCTGGCAGGCCTTCACGCTCGACGACCGCTCGCATCACCAGCTGTTCGTGCCGGTCGGTTTCGCGCACGGCTTCTGCACGCTCAGCGACGTGGCCGACGTCGTCTACCGCCAGACCGGCTATTACGCGCCCGAGCTCGAGCGCACGATCGCCTACGACGACCGCGAGCTGGCGATCGAATGGCCTGCCGGGATCGACCTCATCGTCTCCGAGCGCGACGCGACCGCGCGCACCCTGCGCGAGCAGGCGGACGAGCTGCGCTTTGGCGACCCCCGCTCGTGACGGCGAGACGCGCGCTCGGCTGCCGCCCGACAGCAGGCGCGTCAGCGCCTATGCTTCTGCGACGTGAGCGTCCGGGCGCTGCGATCGAGCGACACGATCGGCGATGGTCGCGGCGCCCCGGTGGTGCTCGTGGTGGCCGCCGGCTCGCGCAGCGTGCTGAGCGCGACGCTGCGAGCGCTGGTCGCCCACACCGGTGAGGGCGTGCCGATCGTCGTGGCTTGCGACGATGCCTCGCTCGCCGAGCTCTCCGCACTCGATGTCGGCGGCGATGTCACACTGCTGGCGCTGGGCGGTGAGCGTGGCGTGGGGGCCGCGCTGCGGGCAATCCACGCCCGGGCGCCTCACGCCGACGTGATGCTGGTCGGCGAGGGCGTGCTTGTCGGATCGGGCTGGCTCGAAGGCCTGCGCGCGGCGGCGCATCTGGATTCGATCGTGATGACGGCGAGCCCGCTGTCGGAGCCGGGAGCCGACGAGCTCGCCGTGGATGCCCTGGCGGGCGCCGTGCTCAATGCCTCGCTCGGCGTGCGGCCAACGATCGCTCGGGCACGTGATGACTGCTGCTACCTGCGCGCCTCGGCGCTGGAGCTGGTCGGGCCGCCGGCCACCGGCGTCGAGGACCAGAATGCGGTTGCCGAGCTGTCCGCTCGCATCTCGGCGCTTGGCCTCGTGCACATCCTCGCCGACGATGTGTGCGTTCGCGCTCGACCGGACGAACACCTCCTGGACGGCGATTCAAGCGCGCTCAGACGCTCGGTCGCCGTCGCGCAGACCTCGCTTCGCCGGTTGAGCGTCACGGTCGACGCGCGCGCGCTCGGCACGGCTGCGACGGGCATGCGCACTTACATCCTCGACCTGATTGCCGCCGTCGCCCGCGAGGAGTCGCTGCGTCTGCGCGTGCTGTTGCCGCCGGATACCGCGCCCGAGGTTCTGGCGGTGCTGGAGGGCGACGGCGCGATCGAGATAATCGGCTACGACGAGGCCGTGGCCGGGGTGGCGCTGACCGACGTCGTGCATCGCCCCCAGCAGGTCTTCACCGCTGACGACCTCACCCTGCTGCGGCTGCTCGGCGAGCGGATCGTGATCACACACCACGACCTGATCGCCTACCGATGCGGCGCCTACCACGACACGATCGAGCAGTGGCGTGACTTTCGCCGCGTCACGCGTCTCGCGCTCGCGCAGGCCGACATGGCCGTATTCCCTTCGCGGCACGCTCGCGACGATGCCCTGCGCGAGGATCTGATCGGTCCCCAGCGCGCGCACGCCGTGCCGGATGGTGCCGAGCGCGTGTGGCCGCAGCCGCCGGCGGTCGAGGTCCGACCGGCCGGCGTTCCGGCGCAGGTCGGCTTGCTCGTCTGCATCGGCGCCGACTACGCGCACAAGAACCGACCGTTCGCGCTCGCCCTGGCCCGGGCGCTGCACGACCGCCACGGCTGGAATGGCCGGCTCGTGCTGGCCGGCCCGCATGTGCAGCACGGCTCTTCGCGTGACCGTGAGCGAGCCCTGCTTGAGCGCGATCCTGCGCTCGCAGCACTGGTCATCGACATCGGGCCGGTCGATGACGCCGGGCGTGCCTGGCTCTACGCGCACGCCCAGGCTGTCGTCTATCCGAGCGTCTACGAGGGTTTCGGGCTCGTGCCCTTCGAGGCGGCGCAGGCAGGCGCTCCCTGTCTGTATGCGCCAGCCGGTGCGCTCGGCGAGCTTGCCGGGCCGGCGGCGGCCGTGCTTGTGGCCTGGGATCCCGATGCGAGCGCGGACGCCGTCGCGCCGCTGCTCGAGGCGGGCGACGCGCGGGAGAGCCACGTGCGCGTCCTGCGGGAGGCGGCCGAGGGGCTGAGCTGGGCGAACGTCATCCCGCTGCTGCGGGGCGTCTACGAGCAGGCGGTTGCAAGCCCCTACCGGGCAGATTCGCCCCACGTGGCCGAGGACCTCGAACGCGAGTCCCACATCGTGGCGCTCGCGGCGTCCGCAGAGCACGACCGTGCCCGCGCGAGCGAGCTTCAGCGGGCCAACGACGAGGCGCAGCGCGCCCACGACGAGGCGCAGCGCGCCAACGACGAGGCGCAGCAGGCGCTGCTGGCCTTGCGCTCGAGCGTCGGATCGTTCGCGGAGCCTTCTGCCGGCGGCCTGCTCAGCGGGGCGCAGCGCCGTGGTCTGCTGCGCGTGGTGTCTCGGCCGCTGCTGCGGCGCCTGCTGCTGGCGCCGTTTGCCCTCGCCGGGCGCGCCGCCGCCTCGCGCGACGCGGACGAGCAGTCGCAGCCCCCGCACTGATCGCCGCACGCGGGTCCGAGCGCCCGCCGCGCGCGCGGTCAGCCGAGCCTGGAGCCGCCGTCGGCCCTCCCATGTCCACGGGGCGCTCGGCGGGACGCGCGCGGCGAGCCCTCGGGCATGGCATCCTTACGTCCGTTGCGCGCCCGGATCGCCCGTATCGAGATCACGCCGCGCCAGTTCGCGCTGGTCGCGCTGTTCGCACTGGTTGCGTTGACGGCGATAGTCATCACCGGCGCGGCGGTCCGCCTCAGCGGCTCGGGGCTCGGCTGTCCGGACTGGCCGCGCTGCTACGGGCATGTGTATCCGCCGTTGAAGACGCATGCGTTGATCGAGTTCTCCAACCGGATCGTGTCGGGGGCGGTTGGCGTGGTCGTTATCGTCGTCGCCGCGGCGGCCTGGAAGCGGCGACCGTTCCGCCGCGACCTGATGTGGCTCGCGCTGCTGTTGCCGCTGGGCGTGGTGGCGCAGGCCGTGCTCGGCGGCTACACCGTCGAGAACAAGCTGGCGCCCGGCTTCGTGATGGCGCACTTCGGCCTCTCGATGCTGGTCCTCGTCGCGGCGGCGACGCTCGCATGGCGCGCGCGGCAGCGTGAGCCGGCGGCGGCGCCCGAGGAGCGCCGGACCGTCTGGGCGGTGCGGTCGCTGCTGCCGCTGGCGACGGTGGTGCTGTTCGCCGGCACCGTCGCGACGGCCGCCGGCCCGCACTCCGGCGGCGCGACGGGACAGCACATCAAGCGACTGACCTTCAAGGGCGCGGACACGCTCAACTGGGCAGTCCATGTGCACGGCGCGATCGCTTTCGCGCTCGGGATAGCCGCGGTCGCGGTGTGGGTCCTGCTCGAACGCCGCCAGGCCAACACACGGGCGCGTCGTGCGATGAGTTGGCTGTGCGTGCTGATTGCGCTGCAGGGGGTGGTCGGAGCGGTCCAATACGAGACCCATCTACCGACCGAGCTGGTCTGGGTGCACGTCTCATTGGCTTCGCTGAGCTGGCTGTGCGTGATGTGGGCGACTGCCGCAATTGGGCGCCCCCAACCGCGCCGAGCGCGCAAACGTGCCCAAATTCGGGCGTCCGTCGTGCAGCCAAACTCCTGAACATCCGGGCCACGCGCTAGCTTTGGCCGAGCATTTGACCATCTGAGAGGAGTGTCATGACGAAGAACGAGCTCGCTGGCAAGGTCGCGGAGAGTGCCGGACTCGGAGTAGGCCAGGCCAAGGGCGCTGTCGACGCGGTTTTCGACGCCATCGCAGCCCAGCTCGCCGCCGGCGGTGAGGTGTCGGTCGCCGGATTCGGCAAGTTCGCCGTCAGCCACCGTGCTGCCCGCAGCGGCCGCAACCCGGCCACCGGCGCGACGATCCACATCGGTGCAAGCAAGGCAGCAAAGTTCTCGGCGGCAAGCGCGCTGAAGAAGCACCTCAACCCGTAGTCGTCTGTGTAAGCGGCGGTCCTCCGACGCGCCGGCGCCGCAGGCGGATCCGGATCTCGCCGGCGGCACGATGCGTGCCGGCGAGATCGGTTGTCCCGGCCCGGGTAATCAGCGCCCGAGGCATGGCAGCCCGCCGCTCGTCGTGACTGCGTGAGCCGGGTCGGCTGATGGCTGGCCGGGCGGCGCAGTGCACGGCCTTGCCGAGTGCGGCAGAATCGCGGGATGCGCGTTACCGCCAGGGCCGACTACGCCGTGCGCGCCGCGATCGAGTTGGTCGGGGCGAGCGCTACGGCGCCGCGCAAGGCCGATTCGATCGCCGTTGCGCAGGGCATCCCGGTGTCGTTTCTCGAGAACATCCTCAACCAGCTCAAGAGCGCCGGCGTCGTACGCTCGCAACGGGGGCCGGACGGGGGATGGTGGCTGTTGAAGGCACCGGAGGCGCTGACGCTCGCTGACGTGATCCGCGGCGTCGAGGGTCCGCTGGCCAGCGTGCGGGGAGAGCGACCCGAGAATCTGGACTACGCCGGATCGGCCGAGTCGCTCCAGGTGGTCTGGATTGCGCTGCGGGCCAACATCCGCGCTGTGCTCGAGCGCGTCACGCTGGCCGACGTGGCGAGCGGACACCTGCCCAAGCAGGTGGCCGCGCTGACGCGTGAGCAGACCGCCTGGAAGAGCGGCTAGCGCTCCGCGCCCCTTGCGCGCTGCCCACGTTCGCGCGCGTTCAGGCGCGTCGCGNNTGGCGCGGCGGCTGTGGTCGCCTGTGTCGCGATCGCGCTGACTGCGGTCGGCGCCGGAGCTGCGCCACGTCACCCGGCTCGTTCCCACGCGATCACGCTCCACGCCCAGCCCAACCCGATCACTGCGGGCGACCCCGTCGTGATCTTCGGCCGGCTCTTCGGCCGCGTGCGCAGCGGGCGACTCGTTGTTCTGTTCGAGCGCGCCGCGCTGCGGCGTGGCGGCTTCGTTCCGGTCCAGGCCACCCGCACAGACTCGACCGGCGCGTATGAGTTCACGCGCGCCGACGGCGTCGTCCTGACCAACCGTGCGTGGTACGCCGCGTCGGCCGGTGCGGTCAGCCGGACCGTGCTCGAGCGGGTTCAGGCCGCCGTGTCGTTGAGCGTCACCGGGCCCGGCGGCGTCTCCGAGCCGAACGGCTCGGTCCTCCAGACCGGACGCAAGTACGTCTACACCTTCGCCGGGGCCGTGTCGCCGGCAAGGGCCGGCGCCGGCGTTTCCCTCCAGCGCCAGGGCGCGGGCAGCGGGAACGGCTGGGCCACGATCGGGCGCGGGACGGTTGCCTCCGACGGCAGCTACTCGATCCCGCACGTCTTCGTGATCCCGAGCTCCCAGAACGGAGACGCGACGGTCCGTGTGCTGCTGCGCAACGACGTGCGCAACATCGACAGCCCGTCCGACTCGCTCTCGTATGAGATCGAGCAGACCCAGAATCCGAGCCTGACGATCAACGCCGGCAGCAACCCGATCGTCGAGGGCGGCTCCGACACGGTCTCCGGTGTCGACGCGGCCGGCGCGGGCCAGTTGCTCACGCTCGACGCCCGTGACTACCACCATTCGTTTGGGGCGATCGCCACGACTACGAGCGGGCCCGGAGGCAGCTACTCGTTCAACGTGACCCCGATCTACAACACCGCCTACCAGGTGGTCGCGTCGGCTCCGCCGAAGCGACAGACGGGATCAACCGGCGCCACCGGATCGACGGGGTCGACCGGGTCGACCGGGTCAACGGGATCGACGGGCGCCACCGGATCAACCGGCGCCACCGGATCGACCGGCACGACCGGCACCACCGCCAGGAAGCGTTCGGCGGTGCTGTTCATTGGCGTGGCTGACGCGCTAACGGCCAAGGCCTCGGCGACGACCGTCAATCAGGGACAGTCGGTGATGTTCACCGGCTCGGTCGTGCCGGACAGGACCGGCCACGTGATCTACCTTCAGCGCGAGAACGCTGCGGGCGATGCGTGGCACATCATCGGGTCTGCGACGATCGGCGCCAACTCGAGCTACACGATCACGCAGTCGTTCTTCGAGCCGGGCGCGGAGGTCGTCCGCGTGAAGATCCCCGGCGGCCCTGACAACCAGGGAGCGGCGAGCGTGCCGTTCACGATCACGGTGAATCCGATCTCGCCGGCAGCGCTCGTGCCCGCCGGCGGGTAATCCTCCGGCCCGCGACCAGCAGGCAGTTGCGGGGGGCCGCCCACCGGGCGGCCCCCCGTGCGTTCCAGCGCCGCCGGCATGCCGATCGCATCGCGGTGAGCATCGGCAGCTTGCCCCCGGCATCCTGGCATGCGTCGGGCCGAGGCTGGCGCCGCACCGGGTGGTTGTACTGAGATCGCTGGCGCGCACGAGCGAGCGATCCGCCCCACACGGCGGGCGCCGCCAACGCAGCGACCCCTCGTATCAGGACCACTGGGGCCGCCCACCGGGCAGGCCCTCGTGCCTTGCGCTGGCGCTAGAAGCCGACGGGGTGACGCACGACGTAGCCGGCGAACTCGCCGCCGCCGTCGGCCCAGCGCGAGCCGGTCTCGGAAAGCGCCACCGTGTCGAAGCGCCTGCCCTCGATCGTCATCCAGGCGTGTCCGTAGTCGGCGTAGATCGTGATGTACTGGCCGGGTCCGGCAGCGCCGTAGCTCTCGAGCTCGCCGGAGTCCTCGGGCACGCTCAGTAGGCCGGCGGCGTGGAGCACGTAGGAAACCGAGCCGGAGCAGTCATAGCCGGGGGAGATAAAGGAGCCGTGCCCGCCGCCCCAGATGTAGGGCAGCGTCGCGATCTGGGTGGCAGCGGCGATCATCTCCGACAGCGCGACCGAGACGCTCGAGGACGCCGTGCTCGTGGTCGTGGCCGTCGAGAGCGCGGGTGTGGAGGTCGTGGCCCCGATCGCGGTCGTGTCGGTCGTCGTGGTCGGGTCAGTGGTGGCCGTCGGATCCGTCGTCGGATCCGTCGTGGGGTCGGTCGTGGGGTCGGTGGTCG
>PMKB01000249.1 GCA_003157595.1 Solirubrobacterales bacterium | reverse complement strand
TGACGATGCGCACCTTCCACACCGGCGGCGTCGCCGGCGCAGACATCACGCACGGCCTGCCGCGCGTCGTCGAGCTGTTCGAGGCGCGCAAGCCGAAGGGCCTGGCGAAGATCGCCGAGCAGGACGGCGTGATCTCGATCGAGGAGTCCGACAAGGCGCTCACCGTCGTGATCACCGATGCGGCGGGCGAGGAGCACCGCCATACGTTCCCGCGGCGGACGCGGCTCTACGTCATCGCCGGCGAGAAGATCGTCGCCGGACGCCAGCTCAACGAGGGCTCGCTGTATCCGCACGAGCTGCTCGCCGTTCGCGGGCGGACCGAGACCGAGCAGTACCTCGTCAAGGAGGTGCAGGCGGTCTACAAGTCCCAGGGCGTGGACATCAATGACAAGCACATCGAGCTGATCGTGCGTCAGATGCTCAAGAAGGTGCGGATCGACCAGAAGGGCGACACCGACTACCTGCCGGGGCAGTTCGTCGACCGCTTCGAGTTCGCTCGCGCGGCCGAGCTGGTCGCCAAGAGCGGCGGCGAGTCGGCGGAGTTCGAGGACATCATCCTCGGGATCACAAAGGCCTCGCTGAACACGGACTCGTTCCTGTCGGCGGCGTCCTTCCAGGAGACGACCAAGGTGCTGACCGACGCGGCGCTCGAGGGCAAGATCGACCGGCTCAACGGGCTCAAGGAGAACGTGATCATCGGCAAGCTGATCCCGGCGGCGACCGGGCTCAAGCGCTACCGCCGAATCGAGATCGAGCCCGCCAAGCCGCTGCCGCGCGCCGTCGACGAGCTGGGTCTGCTCGGCGACGACGACCTCGGCGGCGAGTTGGGGATGAGCGGCTTCGCCGACTTCGCGGCGGATCTCGCCTCGCTCGAGGAGATCGGTCTGGGAACCGATCCGGGCTTCGCCGACGAGCTGCGGGAGCTGGACATAAGCGAGTGAGTCAAGCGCTGCGCGCCTGACTCACATCGCCGGCTTGACGCCAGCTCTAACGCGCCGCCCGCCGCGCGTTAGAGCGTCGTCGAGTGCTTGTGCCCGCCGGTTAGCCAGCTGAGCGCGTTGGCGTGCAACCGCAGGGCGCTGGGCCGGATGGCACGCGTGGTTGCCAGCAGCCTGTCCATTCCTGCGAGCAGCGCGTGGACCTCGTAGATCGGCTCCAGCGCGCCGATCGCGCTGCGCCTCCCGATCCAAGCGAGCGTGCCGGTGGCGTTGACCCTGATCGCCGTGACGCTGACGAAGGACTCGGCGGCGCGCTCCGGCGTGGTGGCCGGGGCCGTTGCGGTCGTCTTCCCGCTTTCGAGGTCGATCAGGGCGACGGTGGAGGCGAGCGTGTCGACGCCCATCTCGACCGTGTCCGTGGCGGCGTAGCGGGGGCTGAGCGCGTAGAGCACGACGCGCCGGGCCGGGAAGGGGAGCGTGCCGCGCAGCGATCCCAGCCGCGTCCGACGCTGCCCCAAGCAGCCGAATAGCGCTGATCCCTGAGAATAGATTCGCGCAGCGCCGGAGGCGCGCAGCGGGGTCGCAGCCGCCGGGACGCAGCCGGCCGGGCTTGCGCCGGCGGAGCTCGCGAGCGCCATCAGCGCGACCGCCGTCGCCGCTGCTATAGGCTGGTTGTGCATCCCGAGACGATACCCGCCTCCTGCGAGCTTCAAGTCAAGCGCAGGCAACGGCCGGCCGATAGGGAACTGAGGCGCAAGGGACGCGCCCGCATCACTCTTCATGGAGGCCTGACCATTCAAATCGGAATCATGCTCGCGCTCTGCTGCGCGGTCGTAACCAACTTCGCCTTTTTCTGCAAGCAGCGCGGCGCCCGCAGCGCGCCGCGGGTGCTCGCCAGCCATCCTCTGCGCTCCGGCCGGGCACTGTTTCGCGCGCGCTGGTTCGCGATGGGCATGCTGATCGCAGCCTTCGCCTGGCTGCTGCACGTCGCGGCGATGGCGCTCGCGCCGCTGAGCGTGGTGCAGGTCGTGCTGGCCGGCGGCATCGTGCTGATCGGCGTGATGGCCGACCGCGTGTTCGGCTTCCCGGTCGGGCGACGCCAATGGCTCGGGCTCGCGTTGACCGCGAGCGGCCTGGTCGCCTTCGCGCTCACCGTGCCGACCGTGCACGGTGCGCATTCGACCTTCTCGCCGGCGGCGATGATCGCCTTTGAGGCCGGGCTGTGCGCGGTCGGGGCGCTGCTGATCGTCGGACCGCGGGCCGGCGCGCCGCGTGAGCACCACGGCACGATGCTGGGCGCCGCGAGCGGCATCCTGTTCGGCGTCTCCGACGTCTCGATCAAGGCGCTGACCGGAATTGTCGGCGCGCACGGCGTGCTCGGCATTGCGAGCCCCTGGCTCGCCGTCACGCTGCTGGCGTCGATCGTTGCGTTCTTCGCCTCGGCGAAGTCGTTTCAGGACGGCGACGCCGTCCCGGTGATCGCGATCACCAGCGCCACGGCGAACATCTCCGCGATCGCCGGCGGGATCCTCGTGTTCGGCGACCCGATGCCGGGCGGCGCGCTGGGCATCGTCGCGCAGAGCCTCGGGTTGGTCGCGATCATGTTCGCGGCGGCCCTGATGCCTTCGCTCGGCGGCCGTCACGTGGTTGGCGCGACCGCCTAGGAGCCGTCGCGGCGGGCGTTCTCGCCGCCTCTGGTAGCATCCCACGCCGCATGCCGACCACCTCCCAACTCGTCCGGATCGGACGCAAGCCGCCGAAGAAGAAGCTCGCGACCCCCGGCCTGAAGTCTGGCAAGGGCCGCAAGCGCAAGGTGGCCGCACCGCAGCGGCGCGGCGTCTGCACACGCGTGTACACGACGACTCCGAAGAAGCCGNNAACTCGGCGCTGCGCAAGGTGGCGCGCGTTCGGATCACCGGCTCGATCGAGGTCACCGCCTACATCCCCGGCGAGGGACACAACCTGCAGGAGCACTCCGTCGTGCTCGTCCGCGGCGGCCGTGTCAAGGACCTTCCGGGAGTGCGCTACAAGGTCGTGCGCGGAGCGCTCGACGCGGCGGGCGTCAGCGACCGCAAGAAGGCGCGCTCGCAGTACGGCGTCAAGAAGCCGTGACCGACGCCTGATGCCCCGTCGCGCCGCCGCCCAGATCCGCCCGCTCGAACCGGACCCCGTCCATCGCTCGCGGCTCGTGCAGCAGGTCGTCAACAAGGTGATGCTCGACGGCAAGAAGTCGACCGCCGAGCGGATCGTCTACGACGCGCTGGCGATCCTCGCCGAGAAGACCGGCAAGGACCCCGTCGAGGCGCTCGAGGAGTCGATCAAGATCCTCACGCCCGCGCTGGAGGTTCGCTCGCGGCGCGTCGGCGGCGCCACCTACCAGGTGCCGGTCGAGGTCCCGGCGCGGCGGGCCCGCACGCTGGCCGTCCGCTGGCTGGTCGAGTTCGCGCGCAACCGCCGCGAAAAGCAGATGTCGGCACGCCTCGCCGGGGAGCTGCTCGACGCGCAGTCACAGCAGGGCGGGGCGTACAAGCGCAAGGACGACATCTTCCGCATGGCGCAGGCCAACAAAGCGTTCGCGCACTACCGCTGGTAGACGCCGGCGCGGCGCGTGGCGCCCCCTGGCGGGCGGTCGGGCCTCTGCTATGATCGCCGGGCGGTGAGCGCGACCACTCCGGTCTGCGGGCATCCCGCCATGCGCAGGTTTATGAACATGGAGACCGCGACCACATAACGACGCAGACGGGGGCTTGAGCAGGACTCTGCGTGGGCCCACCGGCCCTATTTTTTTGCCCGCTCCCGGCTCCTCGTGCCGGCGCACACCACTCCGCCCGGCCCGACCACACCACACCATGCCAAGAGAATTCGCACTCGAGAAGACCCGCAACATCGGGATCATGGCGCACATCGACGCCGG
>PMKB01000260.1 GCA_003157595.1 Solirubrobacterales bacterium | reverse complement strand
ACGCGCGAGCTGTGCATCCAGGTCACCCAGGCGCTGCGCGTCTACGGCGCGACGCGAGCGGTGGACGTGGTGGCGGTCTTTGGCGGCGCGCCGATTCGCAACCAGGAGGCGCAGCTGCGTGGCGGCGGCCACATCGTCGTCGGCACCGTCGGCCGCGTGCTCGATCTCGTCTCGCGCGCGTCGCTGGTGCTGCACGACTGCCGCTACGTCGTGCTCGACGAGGCCGACGAGATGCTCGACCTCGGCTTCCTCGAGGACGTCGAGAAGATCCTTGCCGCGACGCCGTCGGGACGCCAGACGGCGCTCTTCTCTGCGACCATGCCGCCGCCGATCCGCGCGCTCGCCGACCGCTACCTGTATGAGCCGCTGGTGATCGAGGTGGCGCACTCGACGCTGACGATCGACACCGTCGAGCAGTTCCAGCTGCCGGTCGAGACGCGCGAGAAGGCGGCCAAGCTCGTCGAGGTGCTGCGCGCCGAGCAGCCCGAGCAGGCGATCGTCTTCGTCCGCACCAAGATCCGCTGCGACCAGCTGTTTCGCACGCTGCGCGACAAGGGCATGAACGTGCGCGCGCTGCACGGCGACCTCACCCAGGGGCAGCGCGACGGCGTGATGCTCGCGTTCAAGGGCGGCAGGGTGCCGGTGCTGGTCGCGACCGACGTCGCCTCGCGGGGCCTGGACATCTCGACCGTCACCCACGTGATCAACTTCGACGTGCCGACCTCGCCCGACACCTACGTGCACCGGATCGGCCGGACCGGCCGCGTCGGGCGCTGGGGCCGTGCGATCACCTTCGTCGAAGCTCGCCAGAAGCGCGAGCTCGAGGCGATCGAGCGCCACATCGGGACCGAGATCGCGCCCTGGTCCCCGGGCGCCAGCGCAAAGCCGGCGCCGGTCACCGAGCGCCCGCGGCGCCACTCCAAGCCCCACGTCCGCCACCCCGCCGACGAGCCGCTCACTCGCCTGGTGGCCAGCGGCGGGCGTGCCGCGGGGATCGAGGTGGCCGACCTCGTCGCCGCGATCACGCGCGCCACCGCGCTCGACGGCGAGGCCGTCTGCGATGTCACGATGCTCGAGCGCTTCGCGCTGCTGAGCGTGCCCGCCGGCGACGCCGAGCGCGTGATCGAACGCGCGTCGGGGATCGAGGTCGCCGGGCACACGCTGGCCCTCGAACGCGCCGGGAACGGGAACTGAAGCCACCAACGACTGGAGCCGCCCGATGTCCACCGCCACGCTGAACACCACGAAGGGAACGATCGAGATCGCGCTGTTCGACGACGAAGCGCCGAAGACCGTCAAGAACTTCACCGACCTCTCGGCGCAGGGCTTCTACGACGGCCTGATCTTCCATCGCGTGATCGAGGGCTTCATGCTGCAGGGAGGCTGCCCGGAGGGGAGCGGCACCGGTGGCCCGGGCTACACCTTTGAGGACGAGTTCAACGCCCACCGCGTGGTGCGCGGCGCGCTCGCGATGGCCAACGCCGGCCCGAACACCAACGGCTCCCAGTTCTTCATCGTCACCGCCGAGGAGTGCCCGTGGCTCGACGGAAAGCACACCGTGTTCGGCGAGGTCAGGGGCGGCATGGACGTCGTGGAGGCGATCGACGCGACGCCGACCGATGCGCGCGACCGCCCGACGACGCCGGTCAAGATCGAGTCGCTGGTGATCGCTCCCTAGCGGACTGGTGAGCACGACCTTGATCGAGGTCCGCAGCCCGGCCGGCGGCGAGTTGCTGGCGAGCGTTCCGGCGCTTGACGCCGCGGCCGTCGCGGAGCTCGTGGCGCGGGCGCGAGCGGCACAGCCGCAGTGGGCCGCGCTTGGCTTCGACGGCCGCGCGAAGGTGCTCTCGCGGATGCGGCGCTGGCTGCTCGAGCACGCCGAGCAGGTGATCGAGACGATCGCCTCCGAGACCGGCAAGACCTACGAGGACGCCCAGCTGCTCGAGCTCGGCTACGCGGTCTCGGCGCTGTCGTTCTGGGCCCGGCGGGCCGGCGGCTACCTCGGGGATCGGCGCTTCTTCGCCCGCTCGCCCCTCGTCGCCGGTCGCCGCCTGGTGACGCGCTACGCCCCGCGTGGTGTGATCGGGGTGATCGGCCCGTGGAACTACCCGCTGCTGAACTCCTTCGGCGACGCGATCCCGGCGCTGGCGGCCGGCAACAGCGTCGTGCTGAAGCCGTCCGAGCTGACGCCGCTGACATCGCTGCTGGTTGCGCAGGCGCTGCGCGAGTGCGAGCTGCCCGACGGCGTCTTCGCCGTCGCGACCGGCGCCGGCGAGACCGCCGAGGCGCTGATCGACCTCGTCGACTTCGTCATGTTCACCGGATCGACCGCGACCGGGCGCAAGGTGGCGATGCGCGCCGCGTCCTCGCTGACGCCGTTTGCGCTCGAGCTGGGCGGCAAGGACGCGCTGGTCGTGCTCGAGGGCGCACCGCTCGAGCGCGCCGCCAACGTCGCCGTCTTCTACGGGATGATCAACGCAGGCCAGAGCTGCGTGTCGGTCGAGCGCGTCTACGCGCAGGCCTCGATCTACGACGAGCTGCTCGAGAAGATCGTCGCGAAGGTGGGCGCGCTGCGCGTCGGTGAGCCAAGCGGGCCGGCCAGCGTGGACGTCGGGGCGATCACCGCCCCGCGCCAGCTCGAGATCATCGAGGCCCACGTCGCCGACGCGCTCGCCAAGGGCGCTCGCGTGGCCGTCGGCGGCCACCGCCGAGCCGGCGCGGGGCGCTTCTTTGAGCCGACGGTGCTCGTCGACGTCGACCACAGCATGCGCTGCATGATGGAGGAGACCTTCGGCCCGACCCTGCCGGTGATGAAGGTCTCCGGCGCCGACGAGGCCGTGGCGCTCGTCAACGACTCGCCGATGGGGCTCGGCGCCGCCGTCTTCGCGGCCGACCTCGAGCGCGGCGAGGCGCTCGCGCGGCGGCTGGACGTCGGCGCGGTCTGCGTCAACGACGCGGCGGTCAACTACTTCGCGCTGGAGGCGCCGATGGGCGGCCACAAGGCATCGGGCATCGGCGTGCGCCACGGACCGGACGGGATCCGCAAGTACTGCACGGCGCAGACGATCCTGCTCAGCCCGCGGCTGATGCTGCGGCGCGAGCCGCAGTTCTACCCCTACACGAAGTCGTCGGCGAAGCTCGTTCGGCGGCTGCTCAACACGCTCTACCGCCGCTAGCTGACGCCGGCGGCGGCGGCGTCGAGCCCGGCCGAGATCGCGTGCGCGATCATCTCGAAGTGCTCGGCCGTCGCGGTCAGCGGCGGCGACACGGCGACGCCCGATCCGAGTTGGCGCACCAGCACGCCGTCGGCGCGCGCCGCGGCGGTCAGCCGTCCGAGCGCCGCAGGGTCGCGCTCGAGCAGCTCACGGTCCAGATCCACGGCCGCGAGCGTGCCGGTGCCGCCGCGCACCTCCGCGGTCGCCGCGTGTCCGGCCAGCGGGAGTAGGGCGTCGAGCAGCGGCTGCTCCATCGCCTGCCCGCGCGCCAGCAGGTCGTCGCGCTCCAGCAGCTCGATGTTGGCCAGCGCCGCGGCGGCGCACGTTGCGTGCCCGGCATAGGTGGCGCCGTGGCGAAAGACCGGCCCGCCCGGCGAGCTCCAGAACGGCTCGGCGACGCGCTCGGAGACGATCACGCCGCCGAGCGGCAGATAGCCGCTGGTGACGCCCTTGGCGAACACGATCATGTCCGGGACCACGTCCCAGCGCTCGATCCCAAACCACGTCCCAAGCCGGCCGAAGCCGCAGATCACCGCATCGACGACCAGCAGCACCTCGTTGCGCCGGCAGGCCTCGGCCACGCCCTCGATGTAGCCGGGGAGCGGCGGATGCACCCCACCGGCGCCGAGCACCGGCTCGACGAAGAAGGCCGCGACACGTTCGGCGCCGAGCCGCTCGATCGCCAGCTCGAGCGCGTCGACGGAGTCGAACGGAACCTGCTCGGCCTCGACGTGCGGGCCGAACCCCACGCGGTTGGCCTCGATGCCGCCGATCGCCGTGCCGATTCCGTGCGTGCCGTGATAGCCCTGCGTTCGGCTGAGCAGGACGGTCCGCTCGGGCTGGCCCTGCTCGTGCCAGTAGCGGCGGGCGAGCTTGGCCGCGGTGTCGATCGAGTCCCCGCCGCCGGAGGTCAGGAACACACGCGCCGGCATCGGTGCGCGCGCGGCGAGCACCTCGCACAACTCGAGCGCGGTGCTCGTCGCGAAGTCGCCGAACTCCGAGTAGGTCTCGATCTTCGCAAGCTGGGCGGCGATCGCCGCGGCGATCTCGNNCCGCGCTCGATCACGAACTCGGCACTCCTGACGCTGGCCATGTCCGCGAACGGATGCCAGAACCGTGTGTCTTGCATGAGTCGGTCTCCTTGGCGGCCTGGTGGCGAGTTCACCCGACCGGGACCGCCCAACCGGGGGTCGAGAAGAGCTTATGTTCTACGCCGTCGGGGCGTCGCCCGGCCGGACGCCGGCGCCGGGTGGGCGGGCGTGTTCGCCGGAGCGGTGGGTGGGCGGGCCTGCTGGTGCGGTGGGTGGGCGGGCTCGCTGGTGCGGTGGGTGGGTGTGCCGGCTTGTCCGCCGTCGGGTGGGCGTGCCTGTGCCGCGGTGGGCGGGCCGGCGCCGCGG
>PMKB01000180.1 GCA_003157595.1 Solirubrobacterales bacterium | reverse complement strand
TGCGTGATCGACTTCAACCAGGCGGGTAACGGCACCTATGCGCCGGCGACGCAGCAGCAGCGGTCGGTCCCTGTGGCGCTGCAGTCACAGGCGATCACTCCCTCGACCGCGCCGACCAGCGCGGCGGTCGGTGGTCCGATCTACAGCCCGACCGCGACGGCGTCGTCGGGCTTGACTGTGGCGATCACGCTCGACCCCTCAAGCGCTGGCTGCTCGCTGAGCGGTGGGGTCGTGTCGTTCACGTCGGCCGGTACCTGCCTGATCGATTTCAGCCAGGCGGGCAACGGCACCTACGCCGCTGCGCCCCCGGTCGTGCAGGCGATCCCGGTCGATCTGTCTTCGCAGACGATCACCGTCGACTCGGCTGCGCCGACCGGCGCGACTGCGGGCGGTCCGACCTACACGCCGTCGGCGACCTCGTCGTCCGGCCTGGCGGTCGCGATAACGCTCGACCTCGCGAGTACGGGCTGCTCGCTAAGTGGCGGCGTCGTGTCGTTCACGGCGGCGGGTACCTGCCTGATCGATTTCGACCAGGCGGGCAGCGGCGCCTACGGCGCTGCCCCGGAGAGGCAGCAGGCGGTGGCAGTCGGGCAGGGGTCGCAGTCGATCTCCTTCACCTCGACCGCGCCGGCCGACGCGACGGTTGGCGGCACCAGCTACAGCCCGACGGCGACGGCGTCGTCGGGCCTGACGGTTGGGATCATGCTCGACTCCTCGAGTACCGGCTGCTCGCTGAGCTTCGGCGTCGTGTCGTTCACGGCGATCGGCACCTGCGTGATCGACGCCAACCAGCCGGGCGATGCGGACTATCACGCGGCGCCGCAGGCGCAGCAGTCGATCGCGGTCGCTGCGGCGCCGACGATTGTCTCACCGGCGCCGGCCGCGCCGGCTCAGCCGTCGCAGACATCGAATCCGGCGCCTCCGGCGCTGTCGCTCCTGCCGCCCGTGCTTTCAAGCTCGGCCGATTTGACGCCGGTCAGCGGAGCCGTACTGATCAGGCTGCCGGGCGCCGCCACCTTCACGCCGCTGTCGACCGCCATCAACATTCCGCTCGGCTCGACGATCGACGCCACCAACGGAATCGTCTCGCTGACCGTCGCGCTCCCGAACGGCGCATCCCAGACCGGCCAGTTTTACGGCGGCGAGTTCGTGCTCACCCAGTCCAAGAACGGCATGACCATCGCCACCCTCGCGGGCGGCTCCTACGCGGGTTGTCCGGCGCCGGCGAAGAGCGGATCGGCCCTGATCGCCGCATCCAAGAAGAAGCCGGCCAGCGTGATCCGCCAGCTGTGGGGCAACGCCCACGGCAACTACACGACGAAGGGCCGCTACGGATCAGCCGCCGTGAGCGGCACGGTCTGGTTGACGCAGGACCGCTGCGACGGCACCTACGTGCGCGTGACCAAGGACAACGTGATCGTCGTCGCCTACACGCACCCCAAGAAGAAGCACAACGTCCGCCAGGGTCACCACATCCTGGTTCCCGCCCCGGGATTTTGATGGGCGCGGTCCCCGCGCCGAGTGATCAGACAGCCACGCGTTGGTGAAACGCCGCCGCTGAGCAGCGCCGACAGTGAGCCCCTTCAGCCGGCGGAGTGCTCGCGGCGGTGGCCCTGCGAAAGCTCGTCGAGCGCGGATCGGTCGAGCGCTGCGGCGTCCACCGCGGCCACGCGGCATGGGGTGACGGCAATCAGGCTCGACGTGCGCCCGGTCCCTTCGAGATGCGCCCGCTCGCCGAGCATCGCGCCCGGCCCGTACTCGGCGAGCCGGTCGCCGTCCTTCTCGACCAGCAGCACTCCGTCCAGGAGCAGAAAGACCTCGCTGCCGGGATCACCCTGGCGAACCAGTGCGTCTCCCGCCTTGACTTTGCGGATCTTCGGCTTCACTCCCTCCGACATGACCTGCGCCGACAGCCGCCGCTCCAGCGCCGTCTCGACGGCCGTGATCATCGCGTCGGAGTCCTGGTCCCCCCACGGTGTGTGACGCCCGAACGACTTGCGGAACCAGTCCTTGAAGTCGGCCAGGCCGGATTTGTGTGAAAGCTTCCCCTCGTGGTCGTAGATCCAGTGCCGTGGGAAGCGGCTGTGCCCGGCCACCTCGGAGTCGGCGCGACCGTCGGTGTGGAGCGTGAGCGTGAGCGTCGTCCACACCAGCGGCGCCTGCCACTGGATGAACGGACGCCGGCGCACGCGCCGCGGCGCCGGCAGGCCCGTCCGCCCTCCCGCGGTCTGCACGAAGCGGACCCACCCGTCACCGCGCTGCGGCTCGGCCTGGAGATCCGGCAGCGCAACCGCCTCGAAGGTGCGCATCAGCGGCCCGAGCTTCACCGTCGTGCTGCCCATGGCGCCGCCGCCCTCGTAGCCGCAGTCGGTGATCTCGCCCGTGTCATCGACCTCGATCCACGCGCGCAGCGCGTTCGCGAAGCGGAAGCGATCGGCGAGCCGCAGCTCCTCCAGGTCCTCGATGACATCCGGCGGCGGCGGATCGTAGTGCGTGAACCCGGCGTCGAACGCAAGCCGCATCGACCCCTCGATCGCCTCGGAGGGGATCCATGACAGCGACGTGATCGAACTCGTGTGACGCATCGACGCAGGCCTTCGAGACGGGCGCTAGCCTAGCACCGCGCGACCGCCGCGTGAGCGGATCCCGCGCGAATCGTGCTCGCACGCGGCCCGCGCGCTGCACGGCAACCAATCGGCGGTGGCGCCCGGGTGGAAACCGCTCTCGGCACGAGCGGCACCCGCCGTTAAGATCCATCACGCGGGGCCATAGCTCAGCTGGGAGAGCGCCTGCTTTGCAAGCAGGAGGTCGGCGGTTCGATCCCGCCTGGCTCCATCGGAGAAAGACCTGCAAATCGCCCGACTTATGGAGACAAGTCGGGCTGTCGGCCAGCGCCTTCGCATGATCTCAGCGCTGCTGCGTATCGCGCTGAGCGGCAGCGTGCACTGAGCGGATCGTTGGTACCCGTGCCCGTGTGTTTGCCTACGCAAGGCGAGGTTCAGCGGTGTTGCTCGGGCGCCTTCCCCGGGTCCGGCTGCGCGTGGCGGTCGCTTGCATCTGCTTCTGGCGAAGTCGAGGGAAGATGTAGCGCCCGGTCTCGCTTCATTGCGCGAGACGGTTCGGCTCCTGCACACTCATCGAATTCAGACTCCGACCGAGAGCAGCAGCGTCATCGGTGCGAGTGGCCGCGCGGACAAAGGGCCAGCATCGGCACGCTGCGGCGCCCACGGATATCGATTCCCAACCAGACTTTGACCGTCGCTATACGATCCGAGGCATGTCGGGCCCGACGCCCTACATCCACTTCCAGGGTACGGCGAGGGAGGCGTTGTCATTTTATGCCGACGTGTTCGGGGGTGCGACTCAGTTGCATACCTTCGCCGAATTCAGCCGTACTGATGGCCCGGCCGACGCCGTCGCGCACGGCTACCTCGAAGATGCGCCGATTGCTCTGTTCGCCTCAGACGTTGCTGGCGAGCAGCCGGCCTTCCGTGCCCAGGGGCTAATGCTGTCGCTGCTCGGCACCGCCGAGGCCGCGACAATGCGCGGGTGGTTCGCGCGTCTGGCGGAGACCGGGAAGGTGGTTGACGACCTGCAGAAGCGGCCTTGGGGCACCTTTGACGGACAGGTCATCGACCGCTACGGACTCCACTGGCTGATCGGGTTCAAGGACGACGCCGGCGCGTGATTTAACGCACGATCCGGAGCGTGCGGGTATGGCCTACCGCCCGGCGGCTCGCTTCCGCGCCGGACGATCAGGCAGAACTGCTGCGTGCCCCGACCCGGTCCCGGGATCGCGCGGACAGGAGGTCACGCACATCGATGATCCCGGTAGGCACCCGGTCCGCCGGACATCACCCGATGGCCTCTGATCGCCTCCCTCCCGCGAAGCGCGTCGCGCTGCTGCCTGTCGCGCGCAGCGACAGCGTTACTCAGCCGCGGCGCAGGCTTTTGCGCGGCCATCGCGTCCGGGTTAGGCTCCGCGCATGGATCACGAGCAGCACGTGCGCGAGACTTGGGCGGCGTTGTCGCGCGGCGACCTCGAGACGGTCGAAGCGGCGTTCGCCGCGAACGGTAGATGGCGAGCGGTCGAGGACGGTGAGTGGAACTGCGAGAACCGCCGCAGATCCTGAACGTGATGCGCGAGAACCGCGCACGGCGCGTGCTCGAAGGCGACGTCGAGGAAGTCCTCGACGTCGGCAAGCGCGTCGTCGTAGCGTTCCGGCCCGCGCGCCACGACCCCGAGGGATGGCCGCTCGACAACGGCATCAGGTACGTCGTGCTGAGTCTCGACAACGGCCTCGTTACGGAGATGAAGGGCTGGTTGAACCGCCAGGTCGCGCTCGACTACGCAGCCACCTGATCGCCTGGGCTCGCGTCACGGTGCCGTACTGCTGTTCGCGCGAACCAGCACTCTGGATGGCGTGCGGCTCAGACACTCACGCGACTGCCGATGGAAGAAGCTAGGGGCGGGCTGCGTTGGCGGCTTGGTGCCGTCTAGCGGCGCCAGAAAGCCAGCCGCTGGACCGAAGCCGTGAGGATGTGGCCCCAGGTGATCTGCGTGTCCTGGCGCTGTGACATCGCCTCGAACGGGCTGAAGCGCATCTCGCCGCCGGTCCCGATCTCGATCGTGCCATCGTCCTGCCGGGTGCCGTTGACGAAGATCCAGCCGCGCTCGATGCGGACGTTCTCACCCATGGCCCGAGCGTACCCCATGGCTCGTGGCCCGCAGGGTCCGAACCCGAGCAACTGAGCCGCAGCACGTGTCGCGTATCGCAAGGCGACAGTGCGTGACGCGGCCGAGCAGGCGGCGGCGGAGTTCCCTCGCGCAGTCCCTGACTGAGCGCATCTCAGGCGCCTGCGCGTCCGGCGGGGCAGCGGGGCCGCGCTTGACTGCTTCGCTGTAGCGGCGGCGTAGCGCGCTTGCGTCGAGATGCCCGCCCATCGGGCCGGCGAACACCGGGTCCTCGTCGCCGAGGAAGAATCTGCGCTGGCCGAGCTTGGCGAGCGCCTGGGCGACCTCGGGGACCATTGGGACGCTACGGACCTTGCCGCTCTTTGGGGTCACGAGCTGACCGAAGCTGTAGTTGGCGCGGACGCGGATCGCGTGGCCGGGAAAGTCGACGTCTCGCCATAGCAACGCGACAAGCTCGCCGCGGCGCAGCCCGGTCATCGCCGCGGTCAGGTAGATCGCCGCGTCCTGCTCGCTGGCGGCGGCGCGCACGAGTGCATCCACCTCCTCGCGCGCGAAGAAGTCGTAGTCGCCCGAGTAGCGGATCTCTTGGCGCTCGACGCCCGCGGTCGGGTCGTGATCGATCCAGCCGCGTGAGCGCGCGTGAGCGAAGATCGCACGGACGATCATGAGCAGCTTCTCCGTCGTGCGCCCGTAGGGGAGACCGTCGTACCAAGCCTTGACTCGCGCCGACTTGAGATCGCGCAGCGGCGTCGTCGCGAACGATGCTCGGCCGTAGAGGGTCTCGCCGGTGTCGGCGCCCTCTCGCGGCGGCAGCAAGTAGGCGTCGAGCACCTGGCGTAATCCTCAACGTGGAGCGCTTGAGGTTGCGCTTGCGCTCCCCGTGTTCGTACCAGGCCTGCGCGGCGTCGGCGAACGTCACCGGCGATCCGCTCGTGGTGCGCGGCGTCGGGCGCCGTACCGCGTCGTGCTCGAGCAGGTGGCGCAGCAAGGCCGCCGCGTCCTTCGGCGTGAGGTAGGAGGAGTGCGGCCTCGGGCCGTCGGCCGCATGCCAGATCACCGCGCCGCGCGCGGTCCGCTTGCCCGAGCTCTGGACCCACGCCGGGCCGAGCACCCGCAGGCGTAGACGCTCGGGCACTCCTGGAGCCGAGGCCCGGCTCGCTGCAGCTGCGCGCGAGCCGCGATAGCCGCGACTGCGCGGGGCGTGCCGGCGCACCGCTGGGCATCCCCGTCACCGGGTCGAACGCCAGGCGAGCGGGTCACCAAAACGCACGGGGACTACCTTGTCGCGCAGACTGTCAACCGCGCGCGGGACCATCACGCTCGTCTGTCACCCTGTCGGCTTCGTGGCTTGCGTGATCGCTGCGTCACGCGAGCGGGAGGTCGCAGCGACACCGCGGCCTCGCGGGTGGCGATCACAAAGCTGAAGCTCTCCTGCAGGTACAGGTGGACCGCGTCGGAGTCGTGGCGCTCGTAGCCAACGGCGAGGTCCTGTCCGGCCTCGAACAGAAAGTCTCCACCGCGCAGGCTCAGCACCACTCCGCCGTTGACTCCGGGAGCCCAGACGATCGGGCCGCTAAGGATCTTGTGGAGGTGATCGAGCAGCGGATAGCCGCCGTGCTCGGCGGACTCGATTACGCGCGTGTACTCCTCACGTCCGAGTAGCAACCCGTAGGGGCCGGCAATCCCTTGGCGCATCAGGAGCTCCACCGCGCCGGCGACCGGGCTGGGGTAGGCGTCGATTGTGTCGGCGAGCGGCGGTCCTTCGTGCGGCGATGCCTCGGCGATCCCGGCGATCGCAGCGTCGCTCCACCCGTGAACGACAGCCGCATTCTCGGCGACCGCGATTCGGTAGGCGGCGGCGTCGAGGCCGTCGAGGTCGGGGTCGAGCGCTCCGCGATCGTGATCGCGCAGTTCCCCCAGGGAGATGGTGAAGTCCGCGCGCAGCTCGACGAGCGGCAGCACCCGGCGTTGCAGGGCACTCACGCCCTCTGACGGGGTGGAGGGCAGGGTCGTCGTGCGGCCAAGGTCGGTGGCCGAGTGCTCCCAGCCGTGCGGACCCGAGAAGTCAACGACCCGCCGAGCCGCGAGCGCCGGCGTGCAGCGCGCGACTGCCTCGTCGTCGATGAGCCTCCAACCCGAGTCGGTTATCGGAGCGTGCCGACGCAGAAGATGATTCATCGCTCGGTCCCTCGCAGGCCGCCGATGCCCAGCGAGCCCGAACCGTCCGGCCCGAAGGCCGGGCCCTCGGAGCCCACGCCGCTCGTGGCCGTGGCCTCGGCGTCCTCGCCTCGTTCGACGATGTCGCCGTCCTGGAAGAGCACACCACGGGCGATCTCGCGCCACACCGGCGTGCGCCGTAGAAGGAATTCGAGGTCCATCGAGAAGTGCTTGAACTCCTCGCCCTGCGCGTCGCGCATGATCGCGCTGGCCTCGGGATCGGTCTCCACAGCTAGGCGCTGCTGATACCAGCCGATCGCCTCAGCCTCCTCGGTGAGCGACGCACACATGCGCGCAAAGGTTCGTGTCGCAGCCGGCAACTCGCCCGGCGGCTCGTGGTACTGGTCGAAACCCATAAAACCTCCAAGCGCGGTGAACAGGCAGGTCGAGCACGTGGACGCGCGAGACGCGAAGACACTGGCGCAAACATACCTACCATAAGCCACAGGAAAGGCCCTTGCCCCTCCGCCGGGCTGGCGGGCCCGGTTCGTGCGTGTTATGAGGCCGGGCCGACCGGGTTTGGGCTCTATCGTGCGGCGGTCGCGGCGGGGATTGCGATGGAGGTGATCGCGCCGGGCAAGACGCCGCGGGCCCCGTCAGATCGGGTCAAGACCGATCGCAAGGATGCCGAGTTGCTCGCTCGCTTGTTGTTGGCCGGGTCGCTGACGCGAGTGGTGGTGCCGCCACCGGAGGTCGAGGCGGCCCGCGAGATGACGAGAGCTCATGATGCTTGTCGTCGTGATCTGATGAATGCCCGCCACCGTGTGTCGAAGATGTTGTTGCGTCACGGCCGCGTCTATCCGAAACCTTCGACGTGGACGGCCGAGCACCGCCGCTGGCTCTCAATGCAGTGCTTCGATGAGCCGGCCAGCGACTCGGTGTTCGCTGATCTGTTGGCCGCCGTTGACGGCGTCACGGCCCGCAAGCACGCGATCGCGCTGGCGCTCTCGGAACTGGCGACCGATGAGCGGTGGTGGCCGACGGTCGCGCGGCTGAGGGCGTTTCGGGGGATCGACACGCTGACCGCGTTCTCGATTCATCTCGAGCTCGGCGCGGACTGGAAGCGCTTCGAGAAAGCATCGTCGCTGTCGGCGTGGCTGGGCTTGACGCCCTCACTCAGTCAGTCCGGTGAGTCCTCGCGCCAGGGAGCGATCACCAAGACCCGGTCGATGCTCGCGCGTCGGCTGCTTGTCGAATCGGCATGGCACTACAGGCGCCCGCCGAGACTCGGAGCGACGCTGGCCAACCGCCAGGCCGGCCAACCCGATCAGATCCTCGCGATCTCAAACCGCGCGCAGCAGCGGCTCTACAAAGTCCACCGCCTGATGCGCTCGCGCGGCAAGCCACATAACGTCACCGTCGTCGCCCGCGCGCGCCAACTCGCGTGCTTCCTCTGGGCCGCCGCCACCGCCGACTAACCCCCGGCCCACCGACCACACAAAAAAGCCCCGCCAAGCGGGGCTTTCAATGCTGCCACTTGACAAACCACACGCCATATCAGGTGTTGTGCCTCGGTTGGTTTCGAGCGCGGCTGATGGGTGGCGGGTTGGATAGGGAGCTGTGGTTGCGGGACACCTGACCAGCGTGGTTTTTGATCGCGCCACCCGAGCGGTGACGCACCTCGTCGTCGAGCCGAGACGTCTGGGCGGGACGGGTCGCCTCGTGTCGGTCGCTCTGGTCGCTTCGACGGCGGGCGATGTCCGCCTGCACTGCACGTCGTCTGAGTTCAAAGCGCTGGAGGACGCCGCGGAGACCACTCGGCCAGTTGGTGCATCCGACGCACTGTACGGGCAGGCGACGGAGTTGTTCGGCGGTGGCGGCCCGAGCGGGCTGCGGGGTCCGCACAACCTCGTGGTCTCCCGCATCCCCCCCCCGACGAGGAACTCGAAATCCATGGCGGGGACCCTGTACTCGCCACCGATGGAGATATCGGAGAGATCCACGCGCTGGTCGTATCAAGTGATCACCACCTGACGCACGTGCTGCTCGACGAGGGCCACCGACGCGGGCATGAGAGGGTCGCGATCCCGCTCGACGCGGTGAAGGACCTCGAGGGCGGCATCCGACTCAACCTCACCAAGGGCGAGGTACGGGCCCCTGCGCCCATTCGACCTCGACCGCCCCGGCTAGCCTACCCCGCTACGAGGTAACGCACACGAAGCGCCGGCTCATCGGCATGGTGCCGCGTGGACCAAGCCGCGCGGCTGTCGGTCGCCGCGCAAAGGAGCAACGCGACCAGGTAGACGCAGGCTTCTGCTTTTCCGTTGCTTCGGCCGTCGGACATTAGGGTGGGTGAGAATTCGAAGTCCGCTGCCTGGCGCGGC
>PMKB01000126.1 GCA_003157595.1 Solirubrobacterales bacterium | reverse complement strand
CGACTACCTGCGCCTGCTGTGGGCCCGGATCGGCGTGCCCCACTGCCACGTCTGCGGCGCGCGGATCGCCGGACAGTCGATTGAGCAGATCACCGACCAGGTGCTCGAGTTGGCCGAGGGCACGCGCTTCATGGTGCTCGCGCCGGTCGTGCGGGGACGCAAGGGGGAGTACGGAAAGCTGCTGGAGGAGCTGCGGTCCGAGGGCTTCGCGCGGGTGCAGGTGGACGGCGAGCTGCGCGGGCTCGAGGACGAGATCGTGCTGGAGAAGCAGGTCAAGCACGAGATCGCCGTGGTCGTCGACCGGCTCGTGATGCGACCGGACGTCCGCAAGCGGCTGGTCGACTCGATCGAGACGGCCGCGGCGCTCGCCGAGGGGATCGTCGCGGTGACGATCGTCGATCGCGAGGGCGGGCTGGGGGAGACGCTGACCTTCTCGGAGAAGTTCGCCTGCCTGAAATGCGGAACCTCGATGCCGGAGCTCGAGCCGCGGATCTTCTCGTTCAACGCACCGCAGGGCGCCTGCCAGCGCTGCACCGGTCTCGGCTCGCAGCTCGAAATCGACCCGGAGCTGGTGGTGCCCGACCCGGAGCTCTCGATCGCGCAGGGCGCGCTCGCGCCATGGGCCACGAGCAGCTCGGCCTATTACGACCAGATGACCACAGGGCTCGCGGAGCGCTACGGGGTCGACGTCGAGGCGCCGTGGAACTCGCTCAGTGAGGCTCAGCGACAGGTCTTCCTCTACGGTACCGACGGCGAGCGGATCGAGGTGCGCTACCGCAACCGGTATGGGCGCGAGCGCGCATACGCGGCGCGCTTCGAGGGCATCGTCCACAACCTGGCGCGACGCTACCGGGAGACCGACTCCGAACTCGCGCGCGAGAAGATCGAGGAGTACATGAGCGTCCGGCCGTGCCCGGCCTGCAACGGCGCCCGGCTGCGGCCGGAGTCGCTGTCGGTGCTGGTCTCGGGGACTCCGATCAACGAGTTCTGCGCGCTTTCGGCGCGCGGGGCGCTGGCCTGGCTCGAGAACGTCGAGCTGAGCGACACCGAGCGCCACATCGCGCGGTTGATCGTGCGCGAGATCGCCGAGCGCCTGCGCTTTCTCGAGAACGTGGGCATCGGCTATCTCTCGATGGATCGTGCTGCCGCGACGCTGTCGGGCGGCGAGGCGCAGCGGATNNGACGAGCCCTCGATCGGGCTGCACCAGCGCGACAACGCGAAGCTCGTCGCGACACTCGAGCGACTGCGTGACCTCGGCAACACCGTGCTCGTCGTCGAGCACGACGAGCAGACGATGCGGGCCGCCGATCACCTCGTCGATCTCGGTCCGGGAGCCGGCGAGCACGGCGGGTGGATCGTCGCGCAGGGCACCGCCAGCGAGGTCGAGCAGGTAGCGGAGTCGCTCACCGGCCAGTTCCTCTCGGGGGCCGCACGGATCGAGGTTCCGGTGCGCCGGCGCACACCGACCGGCGCGATCGAGATCCGTGGCGCACGCCAGCACAACCTGCAGGGCATCGATGTGCGCGTCCCGCTGGGTACGCTGACCTGCGTCACCGGCGTGTCGGGCTCGGGCAAGTCCACACTCGTCAACGACGTCCTCTACAAGGCGGTCGCCAATCGGCTGCACCGGGCGCGCCAGCGCCCCGGCGCGCACCGAGAGGTCTCGGGAATAGAGGCGCTCGACAAGATCATCGCCGTCGACCAGTCGCCGATCGGTCGCACGCCGCGCTCGAATCCGGCGACCTACACGGGCCTGTTCGACGTGATCCGCGATCTGTTCTCGAAGACCGCGGAGGCGCGGGCCCGAGGCTACAAGCCGGGTCGCTTCTCGTTCAACGTCAAGGGCNNGTCAAGGGCGGGCGCTGCGAGGTCTGCCGCGGGGACGGCCAGATCCGGATCGAGATGCACTTCCTGCCCGACGTCTACGTGCCGTGCGAGCAGTGCCACGGGCGCCGCTACAACCGCGAGACCCTCGAGGTGCGCTTCAAGGGCAAGACGATCGCCGATGTGCTCGACATGCCGGTCGAGGAGGCGCTCGAGTTCTTCAAGCACATTCCGGCGATCCACCGGCGGCTGGCCACACTCAACGACGTCGGCCTCGGTTACATCCGCCTCGGCCAGCCGGCGACCACGCTTTCGGGTGGCGAGGCTCAGCGCATCAAACTGGCCACCGAACTGTCGAAGATAGCGACCGGCCGCACGCTCTACATCCTCGACGAGCCGACCACGGGTCTGCATTTCGCCGATGTCCAGCGCCTGCTCGAGGTGCTGCACCGGCTCGTGGACGCCGGCAACTCGGTCGTCGTGATCGAGCACAACCTCGACGTGATCAAGTGCGCCGATCGGCTGATCGACCTCGGGCCGGAGGGCGGCGACGAGGGCGGTCGGGTGGTCGCGACGGGCACGCCGGAGGAGGTCGCGGCGGTTGCCGCCTCGCACACCGGCCGATTCCTCGAGCCGCTCTTGTCCGGCGGGCCGACAGTGCGCCGCGGTGGCTCACGGCGGCGCAAGGTCGCGGCCGCCGCCTGAGCAGCCGCGGGCGAGCAGTGGTCCGCAGCCGCCGCCGTGGTGATCGAGCGGCAGGGGCACGGCGAGCCGCACCGGCGCTCAGCGCTCGAGCCCGGCCAGCCCTTCGCGGAACGCCGCGAGCTCCTTGGGATCGATCGAAAAGGTGTGCTCGGCCGTTGGGAAGCGCCGCGTGCGGACCTCGTCGGCGAACTCGCTCACCGCGCCGACCATCGCCGAGCGCAACTCGGCGTATTGCTTGGCGAAGCGCGGCGCGCGGCCGGGATAGATGCCGAGCATGTCGTGGAGCACCAGCACCTGCCCGTCGGTGGAGACGCCGGCCCCGATCCCGATCACCGGGATCTCGAGCAGCCGCGTGATCTCCCCGGCGATTGCGGCCGGGATCGCCTCGAACACGATCGCGAAGGCGTTCGCGTCCTGGACCGCGAGCGCTTCGCCGGCCAGTTCGAGCGCGCGCTGTGCGGTGCGGCCCTGAGCTCGGCGGCCCCCGAGTGCGGTGGACGTCTGGGGGGTCAGCCCGACATGACCCATCACAGGGATGCCGGCGGCGACGATCGCGCGGATCCGCGAAACCGAAGCCGGCCCTCCGCCCTCGAGCTTGACCGCGTCGGCGCGAGCCTCCTTGACGAAGCGCTGGGCGGTGCGGATCGCCTGTTCGTCCGATGCCTCGTAGGAGCCGAACGGGAGATCGGCGACGAGCAGTGCGCTCCGGACTCCGCGCCGCGTCGCGGCGGTCAGCATCAGCATCTCCTCGACGCTCACGGCGACCGTCGAGTCGTAGCCGAGCACGACCTCGGCGCCGGAGTCGCCGACCAGCACGATGTCGGCCCCGGCTGCATCGACGATCTGGCCGCTGGGGAAGTCGTAGGCGGTCGCCATCACGATCGCCTCGCCGCGGCGCTTGCACTCGGCGATGGCGGGCAGCGTCACCGGCAGACGGCCGGCGTCATTGTTCGTGTCGGTCTTGGAGGTGGTTGACATCCAGGCGCCCTTCAGGAGAGGAGTGTGTCGGCGTTTTCGTCGACGGCGACAATCCGGTTGTGTGCGTCGACGTGGACGACACGCGGAACGTGCAGGTCGATCTCCTCGCGCGTGCAGGCCGCATAGGAGATCACGATGATCGTGTCGCCGCGCGCCACGAGACGGGCGGCGGCGCCGTTCAGCTTGACCTCGCCGCTGCCGCGCTCCCCCGGGAGCGTGTAGGTCTCGAAGCGAGCACCGTTATCGATGTCGACGACGGAGACCTGCTCGTGGGGGAGGATGTCCGCGGCGTCGAGCAGCAGCCGGTCGATGGTGATCGAGCCGACGTAGTGAAGGTCGCAGTCGGTCACCGTCGCGCGGTGGATCTTCGACTTGAGCATCGTGCG
>PMKB01000109.1 GCA_003157595.1 Solirubrobacterales bacterium | reverse complement strand
GAGATAGTTGGCGGCCCGCCAGTATGCATCGATCAACGCCAGGTCCCGCTCGGGCAGCGGGGTATGGGGCGTCGCGGTGACGGAGCTCACGCCGTTCATATGCTCACATCGTGATCGTTATCGCGTCCGTATATCTCCGCAACAGCCCGGGCGCTGCCACGGATGACGCGCAGGGCGCCGCGTCGTAGCGTTTCCAGGTGGTTGAAGGAGTGGCGTGTTTGCCAACGTGATCATAGGAGTCGATGGCAGCCCCACCGGCCGCGACGCAATCAAGCTCGGAGTCGCGCTCACGCAGGCCGGTGGGCGCGTGACGCTGGCCCACATCTACGGCGGGGTGCCCACACCCGGACGCACCGTGCACGGCAAGTCGGCCGACGTCGCCGGCAAGGACGCGCTGGTGCTGCTCCAGGCCGAGCGAGACGCCACCGGCGTCGATGCCGAGCTGACGATCATCTGCGCCTCCTCCGTCGGTCGCGGCCTGCACACGCTCGCCGAGCGCCACGACGGCGACCTGCTCGTCGTCGGCTCGCACAGTCGCGGGCTGGCGGGACGCGTGCTGGTCGGCGACGACACCCGGGCGTCGCTCAACGGCGCGCCGTGCGCCGTCGCGGTCGCGCCGCGCGGCTACGTGGCACGGTCCGGCGGCTTCCTGCGCATCGGCGTCGCCTACGACTTCTCCCCCGAGAGCCACGTGGCGCTGGCCGCTGCGCGTGCGCTTGCGCAGCGCGACGGGGCGAAGCTCAGCGCGCTGTACGTCGTCTCGCTTCCGGCCTGGGGCTACATCGCACCGATGCCCGCCAACTGGGGCGAGATCATCGAGGCCGACAGAAGCGCCGCCGAGGAGAAGGTGACGGCGCTCGAGGGCGTCGAGGCGACGGCCGTCTATGGCCTTCCGGCCGAGGAGCTCGCGGCCTACGGCGACCGCGTCGATCTGCTGGTCGT
This sequence comes from Solirubrobacterales bacterium, assembly GCA_003157595.1. Lineage (GTDB taxonomy): Bacteria > Actinomycetota > Thermoleophilia > Solirubrobacterales > Solirubrobacteraceae > Palsa-513. Next base: position 11,098 of record PMKB01000109.1, on the reverse strand, counting down.
GGGGTCGCGCAACTACGGCCCCGTGCGGCGGCTCGTCCTGGGCAGCACCTCGCACGGCCTGGCGCGTCACGCCCGCTGTGCGCTGCTGGTTCTGCCGCGCACCGCGGCCGGCACCGAGGCCGGAGCTCAGGTGTCGACGAGCTTGCGGTCGAGCGCGTAGCGCACGAGCTCGGCACGCGACGAGAGCAGCAGCTTCTGGGAGATGTGCCCGCGGTGGGTTTCGACGGTGCGCACCGAGATGTAGAGCTGCTGGGCGATCTCGGTGTTGGTGTGCCCGAGCGCGATCAGGCGCAGCACGTCGACCTCACGCTCCGAGAGGTTGTCCGGGGGTCCCGGCGGCGGCTCGGCCGCCAGGCGCGCGCCCAGGCGCGGATTGAGGTAGCTCTCGCCCGCCGCCGCCAGCCGCACCGCCTCGACGAGCTCGCCGTCGGCGGCCTGCTTGAGGACGTAGCCGTCTGCGCCCGAGGCGATCGCCTCGCGCGCGTAAGCGGGCTCCTGCTGCATCGTCAGCACCACGATGTGGGTGTCGGGGAACTCCTCGCGCAGCGACGGGATCGCCTCGAGGCTCGAGCCGCCGGGCATGTTGAGGTCGAGCACGAGCACGTTGGGATGGTGCCCTCGCACGTACCGTCGCGCCTCGTCGACGTCGCCGGCCTCGGCCACGACCTCAAATTCGGCCTGCTCGTCGAGCAGCAGGCGCAGCCCCCGGCGCACGACCGGATGATCGTCGGCGAGCACGACACGGATCGGCGCAGCCGCCACTGGGTCCTGCTGGTCTGTGCCGTCGGCCCTGGCCATCGCTGGAACGGTAGCGTGTCAGGTCCATCGCAGGCTCGCCTCGACACAGGAGCACGGAGATGACCAGTCCCAGCCCGTCCTCGGAACCCTTCAAGGTCGTGATCGCCGGCGGCGGCGTCGCCGCGCTCGAGGCGGCGCTGGCGCTCCGCGCCCTGGACGCCGAGCGCTTCGAGGTGACGCTGGTCGCGCCGAACGAGGACTTCGTCTACCGGCCGATGGCGGTACGCGAGCCGTTCGCCTACAGCGCCGCCCGCCGCTACGCCGTCGGCGAGATCGCGGCCGACATCGGCGCGGCGCTGATCGTCGAGAGCTTCGCGTCGCTTGACGTCGGCCGTCGCGTGGCGCGCACCGAGTCCGGCGCCGAGCTCCACTACGACGCGATCCTGCTCGCCCTCGGCGCGCGGCCGCACCCCCGCTTCCCGGCGGCCGTGACGCTGGACGACGCGCGCCTGGAGGAGCTGATGGGCGGGCTGCTCGAGGACGTCGACAGCGGTTACGTCCATGACATCGCGTTCGTGATCCCGGCGCGCGTGGCCTGGCCGCTGCCGATCTATGAGCTGGCGCTGATGACGGCCCGGCGCGCCTTCGAGATGAACGTCGAGCTGGCGGTCACGATCGCGACGCCCGAGCAGCAGCCGCTGGCGATCTTCGGCGAGGGCGCCTCGAGCGGCGTGGCGGCGCTGCTCGAGCAGTCGGGGATCACGACGATCACCTCGGCGCACTGCGAGGTGCCCGACGGCCGCCACGTCGTGATCAACCCGGGAGACCGGACGATCGACGTCGATCGCGTTATCGCGCTGCCGGAGCTCTACGGGCCGGCGATCCGCGGTCTGGCAGCCGGTGAGCACGGTTTCATCCCGGTCGACGTCCACAGCCGGGTGCGCGGAGTCGAGGGCGTCTACGCCGCCGGCGACGCGACGGACTTCGAGCTCAAGTACGGCGGCATCGCCGCCCAGCAGGCCGACGCCGCCGCCGAATCGATCGCCGCGCTCGCCGGTCTTGCGATCGAGCCCGCCCCGCTTCACCCCGTCATCCACGGGATCCTCCTGACCGGCGCCGCGCCCCAATACCTCAGCGCGCAGTTCACCGGCGGACGCGGCTTTCACTCCGAGATCACCGACGAGCCCACCTGGTCGCCGCCGGCCAAGATCGCCGCGAAGTACCTCGCGCCCTACCTCGACGAGCGCGACCGCGCGCGCTGAGGACATCCCCGGAAAGGATTTGGGGTCGGGGCATGCCCCGCCCCCGGGATCGGCGCATGCGCCGATCCCCAGGTGGGTGCATGCACCAACCTGTCATGCCATAACAGTTTTCGCATTAGTGCCTTGACCCAAATCTTGGCATGCCATATTCTTTAGCAAGTGTCCGCCCCAACGCTGCAGCGCTCGCCGGCTATCGACGACTACGCAAAGGCGATCTACGCCCTGCAGTCACGCGGGGATGAGCCTGTCACGACGAGCGCGCTGGCCGATCGGCTGGGCATCACGCCGGGATCGGTGTCGGCGATGCTCAAGAAGCTCGACGAACTGGGGCTCGTCACGCATGAGCCCTATCGCGGTGTGCGGCTCACAGCCGACGGGCGGCTGGTTGCTCTGGAGGTCATTCGCCATCACCGGCTGCTCGAGCGCTTCCTCGCCGACGCCCTGGGGATGTCGTGGGACCGCGTCCACGCGGAGGCCGAGGTGCTCGAACACGTGCTCTCCGAGGAGCTCGAGGAGCTGATCGCCACAAAGCTCGGAAACCCGGCGTCAGATCCCCACGGCGACCCCATCCCGAGTGCCGACCTCGAGCTCCAAGAGCGCTCGACGCGCAGCATGGAGACCCTTGTGCGCGGTGACCGCGGAGTCTTCGTCCGCGTCTCGGACTCCGATCCGGAGATGCTTCGCTACCTGGCAGGCTGCGGCATCTCGCCCGGGGACCGCTTCGAGGTGCGCGACCACCAGCCCTTTGGCGGCCCGCTGTTCGTGCTCTTCGGCGAGCGCGAGCACGCGATCGGCGGCCGGCTCGCGGGCGCCATGCGCGTCGAGCTCGCAGACGACGACGCGCCCGCCGGCGAGCGCCAAGGCGCAGCCGGCTGATCGATGGCAGCGACGCAGGCCCCCAGCCCGCCGATGCTCGCGCCGCCCGCGGTCACCGAGGAGGACGCGGCGCGGTCGCTTGACCGCTCGCGCGTCCACAGCGCGCGACTGGGGGGACGCCGCTGGTCGTTGATGTGGCTGCTCGTCGGGCCCGGGATCCTGGCGATGCTCGGCGAGAACGACGGGCCGAGCATGATCGCCTACGCCTCCGATGGCGCGCAGTACGGGCTTGGCTTCTTCGTGCCATTCATCCCGCTGCTGTTCGCGATGGCCTACGTCTGCCAGGAGATGTGCATGCGCGTCGGCGCGGTCACCCATCGCGGCTATGGCGAGCTCGTGCTGCAGCGCTTCGGCTCGGTGTGGGGGTGGTTCGCCGCCGGCGACCTCACGCTGACGAACCTGGTCACACTGGGGGCCGAGTTCGTCTCGATCCGCGTCGGCCTGGCCTACTTCGGGCTGGGCTCCGGAGTCGCCGTCGCGCTCGGGCTGACGCTGGTCGTGTTCACCTTCAGCGGCGGGCGCTACTGGCGCTGGGAGCGCATCGTGCTCGGCATGGCGCTGTTCAACGGCCTGTTCCTCGTCGCGGCGATACTGGTCAAGCCGCACGCCGGTGCGGTCCTCGACTCGTTCGACTTCACCCCCCTCCCCGGCGCCCCCGTCAACACGCTGCTGCTGCTGATCGCCTCGACGATCGGGGCGACCGTGACGCCGTGGATGATCTTCTTCCAGCAGGGCGCCAGCGCCGACAAGGGCATGACGCCGCGCGACATCAGGCACGGGCGCTACGACACGGCGGTGGGGGCCGTGCTCGCCTCGATCTTCGGCATCGGAGCCGTGGTCGCCGGCGCCGCGCTGCTGACCCACGGCGGGGCCGGCATTCAGGGCTTCGCCGGCGCCGGCTTCCCGCAGGCGCTGCGGCGCGTTGCGGGCGCCGCCGCCGGAACGGTGTTCGCGCTCGGGCTCATCGAGGCAGGAGCGGTCGCGATCCTGACGATCTCGGCGAGCACCGCCTACGCCGCCGCCGAATGCGTCGGCGTCACACACAGCTTCAACACGTTCCCGCGGCAGGCTGCGCTGTTCTACGCGGCGAACTTCGGCGTGGCGCTGACCGCGGCGCTCGTCATCCTGATTCCCGGGGCGCCGCTTTTGTCGATCGCGCTGAACGCCAACGTGCTTGCCACCGTGCTGCTCCCGGTCAGCCTGGTGTTCATGGTGATGCTCGCCAACGACAAGGGGCTGATGGGCGCCTGGGCGAACCGGCGCTCGACCAACGTGATCGGCATTGCGGTGGTCACATTCGTCGGCCTCTGCGGCACCGCCTACGGGATCGACTCCTTCCTGCGCGCCGTCCACGTGGCGGGCTGATGAAGGCAACGCCACTCACGCGTCGCGAGCCGAACCCCCGATCGCGGCGGGCCGGCGTCGATCCCCCGGTCGGCGAATCGCCGGTGCACCCCGAGCCGGCGGCGGAGGAGGAGCTGATCATGCATCTCGAGCCAGATCAGTTCGTCGCCGAGACCTCGCGGCCGGTCCCCAGGGCGCAGCTGCGCCGCGGCGCGATCGTCGCGCTGTGGGCGCTTCGGGTGTTTGCCATCGCGGTCAGCCTGATGGTGATCTACACGTTCATCGACCAACTGCACTGACGCGGCCTCGCCGAGGGGCCGTCGCGCCCGGCGATCGCCGCGGAGGGCACGCGCGGGCGAACGCGACAGCCCGAACGCATACGATCCCGCGAGGAGGATGGCGCCCTGCAGGGGCCGCCGCGGGCCATCGATGAGCACACCCGATCTCAGAGAACCGCAGCACGTCTCCGAGTCCGACCAGGCCAGGCGGCTGCGCAACGGGGTGATCTCGCTGCTGGTCGTCGGCGCGCTGGTCGTCGGCCTGCTGCTCGCGGTCCCGGGGCTGCATGGTGTGGGCCACGTCGTCGCCCACATGAGTCTCGGCTGGGTCGCCGTCGCCGTCGCGCTCGAGATCCTCTCGTGCCTCGGCTACGTGCTGATCTTCCTGACGGTCTTCGACCGCGCGCCGATCGTGTTCGGCGCGCGCGTCGCGCTGAGCGAGATGGCCTTCGGCGCAGCCGTCTCGCTGGGCGGCGCAGGCAGCATCGCGGTCGGCGCCTGGCTGCTGCACGAACGTGGCGTCTCCACGGGACGGATCGCCGAACGCTCGGCGGTGCTGTTCCTGCTGACCAGCGCGATCAACCTGCTGACGCTGGCCGGCACCGGGCTGGCGCTCGGCCTCGGAATCCTGCCGGGGCCGCGCAGCCCGCTGCTGACCTTCCTGCCCGCCGGCGTCGCCGTCGCGATCTTCGTCGTCTTCCTCGTGCTCCCGCGGCTGACCGAGCGTGGAGCGCGCGCACGCGGCACCGGGCGCCTGGCGAGCGCGCTCGACGCGACGGCGAGCACGATCAGAGCGACCCGCGGGACGTTGCTGCGTCCCGACTGGCGCCTGATCGGAGCGATCGGCTATCTGTGGTTCGACATCGGCGTGCTGTGGGCATGCTTTCAGGCCACCGGGCACACGCCGTCGATCGGCGTGATCGTGCTCGCCTACCAGATCGGCTACCTCGCGAACGTGCTGCCGGTACCGGGCAACGTCGGCGTGCTCGAAGGCAGCTTCGTGGGCATGCTCGTGTTGTACGGCGTGAGGGCAACCCCGGCGGCCGCGGCGGCCGTCGTCTACCATGCGATTGCGCTCTGGATCCCCGCGTTGTGGGGAACCTTCGGCTTCATCCGGCTGCGCCGTTCGCTCAAGGAGCCGCTCACGCCGCGTGCCACGCGCGAGGAGCGTGCGGCGCTTCGCCGCGAGCGCCGCACGCTCAGATAGTGTCCCGGCGCCCTCACCCCAGATGCCCGCACCGACCTTCCACCGCGAACCCTCTGCGCTGATCGCGCCCGGCCTCGCGGCGGCGCTCGCCGCCGTCGCGCTGAGCGCCTGCGGTGCGGCGAGCGTCGGATCTCCGCCCAAGACGGTGCGCGTCGCCGACTATGCGGCGGCCGCCACCAACCCGATCACAGTCTCGCCGCTCCCGGCGACCGGCGACGCCTCCCCCACCACCCAGATCAGCTTCCTCGGCGGCCCGGGCACGACCGTCTCGCACGTCTCTGTCGTCGGCTCGAGCAGCGGCAGCCACAGCGGCAAGCTCGAGGCCTACTCGACGGGGACCGGCGAGAGCTTCATCCCGGCTCGCCCATTCGAGTCCGGCGAGCACGTGGCGGTCAGCGCCCGGGTGGCGGAGGGAGCGAGCACCTCCACGGTGCACACGAGTTTCAGTGTCGCCTTCCAGGCGCCGATCGGCCAGAAGCAGTTCCCGCTCAACCGGGGCGACGCCGCTGAGGTCCAGCACTACCTCTCCGCGCCCACCATCGCCCCTTCGAGCGTGCGGATCACGACGACCGCGCGGGCGGGCGCGACGCCGGGCGACTTCTTCCTCGCGCCCTACCAGGGCAAGGGCACACCGGGCCAGATGATCGTCGATCAGACCGGCAGCCTGGTCTGGTTTCACCCCGTCCCGCCCGAGGACTCCTCGACCAACTTCCGCCCGCAGACCTACGACGGCCAGACGGTCCTGACCTGGTGGCAGGGTCGCGTCCTGTCGCTCGGCTTCGGCCAGGGCGCCGACGAGATCTACAGTGCAACCTATGAGCCGCTGGCGCAGGTGCTGGCCGGCAACGGCTACAAGGCCGACCTGCACGAGTTCGTGTTGACACCGCAGGGGACCGCCTGGATCGACGCGTTCGACCCGGTGGAACTGAACCTCACGAGCATGGGCGGACCGGCGCACGCGGTCGTCAACGACTCGATCGTGCAGGAGATCGACGTCAAGACGGGCCTGGTGATGTGGGAGTGGCACGCGCTCGGACACATCCCGCTGCGCGACTCCTATGCACCGATGCATCGCACGAGCCTCAACTGGGACTACGTGCACGTGAACTCGATCGATCCGGGCACCACCGGGGACGTGCTGCTCTCGGCCCGCAACACCTGGGCGATCTACGACGTCGACATGCACACCGGCGCCTTCATCTGGCGGATCGGCGGGAAGTATTCGACCTTCAAGCGGGGGCCAGGGACGTTGTTCTACTGGCAGCACGACGCAGAATGGGAGCCAGGCGGGTTGATCTCGGTCTTCGACAACGGGTCCGACCCGGCCAAGGAGAAGCAGTCCCGCGGGCTGCTGCTCGACCCGAGCACGACGACCCACACCGTCACGCTCGTCAAGCAGTTCACCAACCCCAACGCGGCGCTGCTGGCCTCCAGCCAGGGCGACCTGCTGCCGCTGGCCGGCGGCAACTGGCTGATGGGCTATGGCGGACTGCCCAACTTCACCGAGTTCAACTCAGCCGGCCAGGTCATCTTCGACGCCACGCTCGGACTCGGCGTCCAGGACTTCCGCACCTATTTCGCGCCGTGGAGCGCCCAGCCGAAGACCGTGCCGGCGATCGCCGCCCAGAGCGCCGGCAGCGGTCAGCTGACGGTGGAGGCGAGCTGGAACGGCGCAACGACCGTGGCCGGCTGGCAGGTCCTCGCCGGCGCGAGCGCCAGCACGCTTGCGCCGGTCACCAGCGCCTCGAAAAGCGGCTTCGAGACGACGATCTCCGTCCACACGAGCGAGCCCTACATCGCCGTGGCGGCGCTTGACGGGGCAGGCAAGACGCTCGCCACCTCGCCGGCGATCTCGCCCGGCGGCTAGCTGACGCTGCGAGCCGCGGCGCTGTGCGCGAGGTCGCGGCCCCGCGCGCCGGCGCTCACGGAAGGCTGTGCTCGATCTGGTGGACGAGCCGCTCGACGGCGCGCAGACGATGTAGCTCGGACCCCTTGCGCGCCTGGACGGCGATCTCCTGGTAGCCCACCAGCCCGCGCTGCTGCGCCTCCAGGAGCCGGAACGGAAGCGGCGCGCGCAACTCCTCTGCGGTCGCCTCCTCGAGTGTCGCGCGGAGGTGCTCCTCCAGCGGGCTGCGGCCCGCACGGTTCTCGATCTCCTGGTAGCCGGCGCGGGTCGTGTAGTCGTAGAGCTCTGACTCCTCGCCGCGCGCGAGCGGCTCGAGCCCGTTCGCGCGCCAGTTGGTGTAGGTCGCGTATTTCGCGGTCGGCGTGACGATGCCCTTGACGTGCAGCGGCGCCTGCGCGTCGTGCGGCAGCAGCGCAAATTCCGTCAGCACCTCGTCGGTCGCGTGCAGCGCGTAACGGCGCCCCGGCGCCGCCGGATCGCGGACGATCCGCGCGAGGTCGGCGCGGGTGGCGAGATGCGCGTAGCGCGCCTCGTGCCGCCAGCTCTCGGACCCGGCGGCGAGGGTGAGCAGCAGCGGAGCGAAGTCGACGCTCGAGGTGAGCTGATGGCGCACGGTGTTCGGCACCGCGCCGAGCCGGCCGGTGCGGTCGCTGACGATCAGCGGCACCCTGATCGCCTCCTCGTACATGCCCGCGCCCTTGCCGCGCAGACCGTGCGACGCGCCGTACTCGCCGTGGTCGGAGGTGAAGACGACGATCGTGTTCTCCATCACCTTCGGCCGGCGGGCGAGCGTCGCCATCACCGCTCCCACATGACGGTCGACCTCGAGCTGCAGCTTCACGTACAGGTCGAGGAACCCCAGCCACGCGGCCTCGAATCCGGGACCGCTGAATGGAACCGAGCCGAAGGACTGGGCGCTGGTCAGCTGCAGCGAGCGCTGCACCAGCGGCTTGCGTCGCGCGACGAGCTGCTCGGGGGTCTCGAAGTTGGGCGGCAGCGACCTGATCCTGGCGGGCGCAGAAGCCTCGTGCACCGAGCGACCGGTCCAGCGCCACCACCACGCTATGTCGTGCGGGTTGACGAACGACACGGTCGTGCACCACGGACCGTCACCGCCGGCCTGCCCGTACCAGTCCTCGAACTGCTTGGCGATGTGGGGGTCGACGTGCCAGCCCTGTCCAGGTGCCCCGTTGGGCGACGGGTAGGTGCCGCCGTCGAAGCCGTAGCGGGCGAGCGCCGGCGGCCCGGTCCGCTCGTTCCAGTGCTTGTCGCTGTGGGTCAGGTGCCACTTCCCGTACCAGTAGCTGGCGTAGCCGTGCTCGCGCAGCATCGTCCCCCAGGTGGGAAAGCCGGGGTCGAGCGTGCTCGCGCCGGTGATCATCGTGCCCGTCTGGTGGGTGTGCAGCCCCGTGAGCATCGCCGCGCGCGCCGGCGTGCAGTCGTTGGAGGCCGTGTAGTGGCGGGCGAAGCTGACACCGGAGTGCGCCAGGGCAGCGATGTTCGGCGGCAGCGCGAGGCCGTGGGCGCCGGGGCCGAACCAGCGCGGCGTGCGCAGCTGGTCGACCATGATCACGAGGATGTTCGGCTGACGTGTGCGGCGATAGGGCCCCGGGGGGCGTCGGCTGGCCGGCGCGCTGTCAGCATCGGCGAGTGCGTCGACACCGATCGCGACGGCCGTGAGCGCGCCGCCCGCACGCAGTCCGCCGGCGAGGAACGCGCGACGGTCGACGCGGCCGGAAGCGCGGTCGGGGGGCTCGTCGTTTTGTGGCTCGGTGTCGGTCATGGCCTGCGTTTTGCGCGAGCCACAGGGTAGAAGAGCCAATCTTGCTTTGCTGGAAGGTCGGATTAGGGCTCTGTTGGGCGTTGTCGAACGAGTTCTCACGAAATCGGCCGCGCCGGCGCGTGGCGCCTGGCGCTTGCGCGTGGCGTAGAGGGTCAGAACTCGAGCCGCGGCGAGTGCTGCTTTCCGCGCGCAACGAACGCGGCGGTGGCGCGGCGCAAGGTGAACTCGCGCCGCTCGGCTGACGCGTCGGCGACGACGATCGCGCGCCCGCCGTCGCGCAACTCGACGATCGTCGCCGGCTCGGACTCGCCACCGAAATGCCATATCCGCGCCGGTGCGCCGAGTGCGGGCAGGGAGCGAGTCGGCCTCACGACGCCGGCGTTCGCTCGAGCCGGCGCCTAGAGCTTGTAGTGCACACCGGGGTGCGCCCGCAGGAAGGCCCGGGCCGCCGCGTAGGGGTGGCGGAGCTGTGCCGCTTTGCCGGCGCAGTCGACCAGGAAGGAGCCTCCGAGCGACGGACTGCCCAGCGGCGCCCAGATCAGCTCGGGAATCTCGGGGCAGACCAGGCGCGCGGCCGTTTCGCCGCTGTTGCCGCCGCGGTCTGCGTAGTCGCCGCTGATCAGGAGGAAGCGCGCGCTGCCGTCCGCCACGAGCGTCGCCAGACGGCCGTTGCTCAGCGCCGGATCGCTCGCACCGTAGCCGCCCTCGGCCGAGGCGCGCAGGCCGAGCAGGATCAGCGGAGCCGCCTGGTCGGAGGATTGCGTCAGCAGCGGGTAGCGCGCGGTCGCCCCGTTGGTCTCGACATAGCGCAGCAGCCCCCTGTCGGCGAGCACGTCCGCGTGGGCCTCATCCAGTCCGCCGTGGCCGGCGGCACTGTAGGGCCCCGCGGCAGGGAAGGTGCCCTCGACGGGTGCGAGCCAGACGCTGAAGCTGTAGACCATCGGTGCGACCATCAGCGCGCCGAGCGCCACAGCAACAGCCCAGCCGGCGCGGGCGCGCGCGAGCGGGATCGCGACCAGGCCGCCGAGGCACAGCAGGACCAGCGGGACCCGCCACCACAGCGGGTCTCCCTCGCGGTCGATCAGGACCACCTCCACGGCGAGCGTGGCCGCCACCGCCGCCACTGCGAGGACGTAGCCGCGCAGCGCCAGCCGTGTCTCGCGGCTGCGTACGAGCGACCCGATCGCCAAAGCACCCGCTCCAGCCATCGCCGCCACCCCCGGACCGAGCGCCGAGGAGTAGTACGGATGCACGATCCCGGCCGAGAAGTCCAGCACCACCAGCTCAACCAGGAACCAGCCACCAAGCACCAACAGGGCCGCGCTGCGCCGATCGCGGCGCCGGCGCACCAGCAGCGCCGCGGCCACCATCCCGATGAGCGCCAGCGGCACAAGCCAGCCCGCCTGCCCGCCCAGCTCCGCGCCGAAGATCCGCAGCGGACTGCGCGTGCCGCCGAACGGGGCGACCGCGGCCCGCTGGCGCCCGCTCGCCGCGGCGGGCTTGGGCTTCGGCTCATGCGCTGCAGGCGCATGCGCCGGCGGCGCGTTGTGCGTCGCGAAGTAGCGCCGCTCCGGCGCCGACTGCGCCACGTCGATCCCTGGGCGCACCAGCGGCCGCAGCTGTGCTTGCGTGAGAGTGGCCCTGGTAGTCCCCGGCCCGCCCTGCTGGCCGCCGACCCGTCCGAACCCGTTGTAGCCGAACTCC
>PMKB01000059.1 GCA_003157595.1 Solirubrobacterales bacterium | reverse complement strand
CCGAGCGAGTCCGGTTGCTCGCGCTCGGCGGCGGTCGCGGCGCCGGCGGTGAGTGGCCGCTCGAGCAGCTGCTCGAGCACTTCGTAGGTGCGCTCGATCTCGAGCGCACGCAGCCGTAGGCGCGCACCGACATCGCCGCTCGGGTCCTCCAACGCGGCCGGCGTGAAGCCGTCGTAGGCGAGCAGGTGTTCGCCGCTGCGGAGGTCTTCGGCGATCCCCGCGGCGCGCGCCGCCGGTCCGACCGCGCCGAGCCGCAGCGCATCGCTCCGTCCGAGCACGCCGACGCCGTCCAGGCGTGCCTGCACCGAGCCGGCGAACTGGAGGTCGCGCCAGGCCGCCGCGGTGTCGGTGTGCAGCTCGTTCACGGCGGCTCGGGCCGCGTCGCTGGCGGAGCGCTCGAGCCTGACTGGGCTGCGAGCGACCGCGACGGTGTTGAAGAGGAAGCGATGCCCAAAGGCCTGCGCGTTGATCTGCTGCGCGCGGTCCTTGAGCGCAGCGAAGGCCATCGTGCCGGGTGCGAAACCGACGCCGGCGCAGATTGCGCCGATGTCGTGGAGGTGGTTGTAGAGGCGCTCGAGCTCGAGTAGGACGGTCCGGGCAGCGCGCAGCTCGCGGTCGGGCTCGAGCGCGTAGACGTCTTCGACCGCCTGCGCGTAGGCGAGCGTGTTGGCGACCGCGCATGCGGCGCATGCGCGTTGCGCGTAGCGCAGCGCGGACTCGACGTCGTGGCCCTCGGCTGCGCGCTCGAGGCCACGGTGCTTGTAGAAGAGGCGGGGGTCCATCGCGAGGATCCGCTCGCCGACGACGTGAAAGCGGAAGTGGCCGGACTCGATCACGCCGGCGTGGATCGGCCCGACCGCGACCTGATGGACGCCGGCACCACTGACCGGGGTCATCCACCGCTGCGCGTCCTCGGTGTGGTTCGCGAGCGCTCGGAGCGGCGAGTGGCCGCTGAAGCTCAGCCCGTAGAGGTCGTGGGCTTCGCGCTCGTCCCAGTCCGCCGCCTCGACCAACCCAGTGATGCTCTCGATCGGTCCGTCGGCGTCCGAGCGCGAGATCACGCGCGTGCGTTCCGGTGAGACGAGGAGCACCCGCCAGCTCGCCTCGTCGCCTTGTCCGCTCGCCCAGCCGCCGCCGAAGCGCTCACCCGCGGCGAGTGCCGCCTCGATCGTCGCGGTGAATGCCTGCGGCGTGACGTGTTCGACCGCGCTCAAAGGACGCCTCGTGCGAGGGTCTCGACGAAGCTCGATCCGGGCAGCAGCAGACCGGTCGCGGCGAGCGCGAGCAGCGCGGTGCCGAGGATCGCGGTGAGCGCGACAATCGAACGCTCGGGCGTCCGCGGCAACCCCCGGGGCCGCGGCGTACCTTCGCCGACAACGCCTTCGATCAGCGCGTGTAGCAGACCGAGGAAGCCCAGCGCGAGGCCGATGACGGCGACCGCGCTGACCAGCGCGTAGCCGGCCGCGATCCCGCCGAGCAGGATCAACAGCTCGGAGAGAAAGAGCGGCGAGGGCGGCAGGCCGGCGAGCGCGACGAGACTGACGCCCATCGCTGCGGCGGTCGACGGGCTCACATTCGCGACGCCGCCGGGTGCCTGCGAGGCCGCGGCTGGGTCGTGTTGCAGCAGCGGTAGCGCCGCGTAGAAGCCGAGTGATTTCGCTAGCGCGTGGCCGGCGATGTGCACGACGACGCCGGCGATCGCTAGCGGCGTGCCGAAGCCGATCCCGAGCGCGATCACGCCCATGTGCTCGAGGCTCGAGTAGGCGAGCAGCCGCTTCCAGGGCAGCGCCCGCCATAGGAACGGCACCGCGACGAGGATCGACGCGAGGCCGAAGCCGATGAACACAGCGCGTGTGGTCGCCGCACCGACGGAAGGCTCGAGTGTCTCCTTCACGCGCCAGGCGACCAGCAGCACGCTTGGCAGCAGCGCCGCGGAGAGCATCGCGCTGATCGGCGCCGGTGCCTCACTGTGGGCGTCCGGCAGCCAGTTGTGAACCGGTGCCCAGCCGATCTTGGTCGCAAGGCCGGCGAGCAGCAGCACGAACGCGACGAGCGTTGCGCTCGCGGGCAGCGCGTGCGCCGCGCCCTGTATAGCGTGCCAGTCGAGCGCGCTCAAGCCGTGGCGGCCGGCCCTGGCCTGGTTCACGGCCAGCACGACGATGCCAAGCAAGGCGACCGACAGTCCTAGCGTCGTCAGCACGAGGTACTTCCAGCCCGCCTCGAGCGCCTCGCGCACGCCGCTGAAGGCAACCAGCAGCGCCGAGGCGGCGGTCGTGGCCTCGACCAGCAGCCAGACGACGGCGAGATTGCCGGCGATCGGCACGGCTAGCAGCGCCGCCCAGAACAGCAGCAGCGCGCTGTAATACCAGCTGCGTGAATCGTGGGCGCTGGAGGATCCGTGGCGGTGAGCTCGCAGGTACGCGGGCGAGACGACCGCGCTGCAGAGCCCGACGACACCGGTGACGGCGAGCAGTACGCCGCTCGCCCCGTCGACGAGGTACCAGTGCCCGTGCAATGCGGGTTGGCCTCCGCGCGCGAGCGCGATAACTGCCAGCCACAGCGCAGCGACGGCGGTCGGGAAGGCCACGGCCAGACCAAGCCGGTCGGCACCGTTGGGGGTGCGGGCGAGCAGTGGCAGCAGGGCGCCGGCGAGCGGCAGCGCCGGCACGACGGCGGCGAGGATTGGCACAAAGCTAGTCACGCAGCGCTCGCAGCAGCTCGGTGTCACCGGTGCCCAGCTCGCTGTGAATGCGTTGAGCGAACGCCGCGGCGACGGTCACGACCAGCGCGAGGTCAAACAGCGCCCCTAGCTCGATCACATACGACAGCCCGCCGGGCACCGAGACGGCGAGCAGCGAAAGACCGTTCTCGGCCACGACCAAACCGAGCAGCTGGAAGAAGGCGGGACGCCGCGCGACCACGATCGCGATGCCGATCAGGACCAGCGCGACGGCAGCGTGCTCGATGTGGGTGTTGCCGAGACCGAGCGGCGGCACGACGGCGACCGCGAAGAGCGCCAGCGCGCCAGCGCCGGCGAGGCGCACGAGCGGCCCGCTCGCGGCGACGACCAGGCGCGCCTCGCGCGTGCGGCGCATCAGCGCGTAGAGCAGCGCCGGCAGCACGACGGCCTTGCTGAGCAGCACGAACGCGGCGAGCAGGAAGCCGCCGGAGCGTCCACTGGAGAGCTGCAGCGCGCCGATGCTGAGCGCGAGAGACTGTGCGCCGAGCGCGATGATCGCGACCGAGCGCCGGCGCACGACAATCACCCCGAGCGCGAGCGCGAGCATCGCGTTGACGAGCACGCTGCTCATGTGCCGATCCCCGCGATCCAGGTGCCCAGGCCGACGAGGGCGATTGCGGCGCCGACGCCGAGCAACGCTGGCACGCGCAGGATGCGCATCTTCGCCTGCNNTCGTGGATCATCGTCAGCTCGAGGTGGGTGTCGGGGTTGTCGATCGGCTGGCGGCCGGTCTCGACGAGGATCACCAGCGCGAAGGCGATCGCGCCGCACCAGTGCGCGGGCGCGCCCCAGATGTGCTCGCCGCCGGCCGCGGCGACCATCGCGCGCAGGTCGGTGCTGTGCGCCGGCAGCGCGGCGACCAGCAAAGCAAGCGTCAGCAGTGCCTCGCCGAAGACCGCGATCGTCAGATCACGCGCGGCTCCCATCAGCGCGAAGCCGCTGCCCGTGTCCCACGCGGCGGCGGCGAGCGCGAAGCGCGCGAGCGCGAGCAGGCCGACCAGGACGAGCGCGTCGTTGCCGAGTCTAAAGGAGCCGGAATGCCCGGCGACCGGGCAGATCGCGAGCGCCAGCAGCAGGCAGGCCGCCGCAAGCGGCGGCGCGAGCCGGTAGACGATGCCCGTGCCCTCGGGGTCGACGGCGCTCTTTCGCCACAGCCGCGCGAGCGTACGGTAGGGCTGCAGCGGCGAGGTGCCGCGCCGCCCCTGCAGGCGCGCCTTGAGCGTCTGGATGGTGCCCGGGAGAATCGGCGCGATAGCGATCGCGGCGAGCTGGACGACGGCGGCGATGACGTTCATCCGAGCACCCCGATGCGCACCAGCACGAGCAGGCCCGCGACGAGCGCCAACAAGTACGCCGCGTAGGTGCGCACGTTGCCCGACTGCAGCCTGCGCGCCACCGCCGCCGCGCGCAGGCCGCCGCGAACCGCCGGCTCGACCATCAGCGCGTCGACCCGCGAGGAGACATCGGCGGAGTAGGTGACGCTCTGCACGATCCCGCCGGAGCGCACGACCTCGATCTGACGCTGGGGCCGCAGAATCACCTCGAGCACGAGGCGCAGCGGCTTGGTGAAGGCGGCCGAGGTCCAGCCGAGCGCTGGGACGACCGGCTGGCCGCAGGCCCAGACCGGGCTCGCCGCGGAGCGGTGCGAGCCGCGCAGGCGGACCAGCAACGCGGTTAGCGCGAAGAGTCCGATCGCGAGGGCGAGCGCCGGGAAGGACCCGGTCCCCGGGATCGAGATGGCGACGCCGCGAGCCAGCCCGCCGTGAGCGCCCGGCGCAAGCCCCGCGAGCGTCGGCACGACCAGCCCGGGCACGACACCCAGCAACACACAGAGCGCCGCGAGCACCGCCATTCCCGCCCGCATACCGACCGGCGGATCGACGGCCTGCGCGGACTCTGGCCGACGCGGCTGGCCGAGCAAGACAAGTCCCACGACCTTCACGAAGCACAACAGCGCGAGCGCTGCCGTCGCGGCGAGACCGGCGAGCGCCGTACCGGCGGCGAGCGCGACACCGAGCGGCGCACGCAGCGCGACGTGTAGCAGCGACTGGAGCGTCAGCCACTCCGAGGCGAACCCGTTCAGCGGCGGCAGGCCGGCGATCGCGATCGCGCCCACCAGGAACGCCCCCCCAGCCCACGGCATGCGCCGCAGCAGCCCGCCGAGGCGGTCGAGCTCGAGACTGCCGACCGCGCGCTGGAACGCACCGGCGCCGAGGAACAACAAGGCCTTGAAGATCGCGTGATTGGCGACATGCAACAGCGCCGCCGCGAACGCGATCGCGGCCCAGGTCGGCTGGTGCGCGTCGGCGAACAGCAGCGACGCGCCGAGACCGAGCGTGATGATGCCGACATTCTCGATCGAGTGGTAGGCGAGCAACCGCTTCAGCTCGTGCTGCATCAACGCCCACAGCACGCCGCCCAGCGACGACAGCAGACCGACCGCGAGCAGCGCGATCCCCAGCCAGCGCGGCGTCGCGCCAAGCCATTGGAACTCGACCCGGATCAGACCGTAGAGCGCGATCTTGATCATCACCCCCGACATCAGCGCCGACAGGTGCGCCGGGGCCACAGGGTGGGCACGCGGCAGCCACGAATGCAGCGGGATCAGCCCCGCCTTCGTGCCGAAGCCGATCAACGCGGCGATCGCCACAAGCGTCTGCGCACCGCTGCCGGCCGCCGCGAGCGCCGAGGGGTCACCGATCGCTCCGTGGTGGGCAAGCGTGAGCAGCGCGATCCAGACCGCAGCGCCGCCCAGATGCGTAATCGCAAGGTAGGAGTAAACCGCGGAGCGCACGCTCCCCTCACGCCGAGCGGCGAGGATCGCGGCAGCCGGCACGAGCGTCATCAACTCCCAGAACGCCAGAAAGCTCGTCACGTCACGCGCGGCAAGCACCCCCACCAGCGCCAGCAGGAAGCCGGCCGTCAACGCTCCGATGGCCCGTGCACCCGGGCTCCCGGGCAGGGAGTCGCGGGCGAACAGGAGCGTCGGGACGGCCGTAATCGCGAGCACGGCAAGGAAGAAGCCACTCAGCGGATCCAAACCGAGTGCCGGTGAGACCGTGCTACGAAACGCAGCACCCAGCAGCTCGCCGCTCGTCAACACTGCGACACCGACGACGCCGAGCAGCGTCATTCCCACACCCTGCACTGCCAAACCGACACGCAGCCGACCGTTCAGCGCGGACAGCAGCCCGCCGCTCGCGAGCGTCGCCACGCCCGCGAGCGCACCCGCGTCAAGCACCCCCACGCTAGCCGGTACCCGGCCCGGGCCCGAAGTCCTCCACCGCGAGGTCGTCAAGCAACACGCGGTTCCCTTCGAGCGTCGCCAGGATGATGCCCTTGACGAGCTCGAGCAGCTCAAGCGTGCGAGGATCCTTCACCCGGTAGTACACGCTCGTGCCATCCCTCCGGCTCTCCACCAACCCCTGCTTGCGCAGGACGCTCAGGTGCTGGGAGGTGGCGCCCGACTCCAGCTCCAGCGCTTCCTGCAACGCCCCAACCGTGAGCTCGCCGTTGCGCAGAATCTGCAGCAACCGAACGCGCGCCGGATGACCGAGCACCCGGAAGAAATCCGCCTTCAAAGCATAAACCGGAGGCTGACCGCCACGCGAAGACCACACAGAATTCGAAAGATTACAAACTCACGAGAAATACGGTCCCCGCGGGATGTGCGACGACCGCGAACTGTGCGACGCGATGGGCGCGGCAACGCCCCGTTAGTACAGCTCTCGTCGGCAAGCGAGCGCGTCTGCATTCGACCCTGACACGCCCGCACTGGACGACAACCAGGCGTGTTGCTCGACCGCCGGCTCACGCTCGCTCCCGTCTTGCATTGCAGCAGCGCTCGCCGGACGTGCGAGGCGAACAAGGCCGGAGCGGCACAGATGCAGGGCCCCGCCGAACCGCGCGGTTACCCCACGCGCGCGGAAATCGTCGCGCCCTCTTGGTGCTTGCCTGCGAACACACGCAGGACTACCAGGCGAGGCCGCGTCGTACGGAGGCGCAAGTGTTCGCGCGCGATGATTAGGCGGAGCAGCGGGCGGTGGGCGTATTCCAGGTCGACGTGGAGCTTCGTGCCTTTCGGCAGCCCGGTCACGACGAGCTTGAGGATGCCGTCGTGCCAGCTCAACGATCCGACTTTGAGCGTCGGCTTCTTCTTCTTTGGCGTGGATGTGCCTGTGGGTGTCGCGGGC
>PMKB01000104.1 GCA_003157595.1 Solirubrobacterales bacterium | reverse complement strand
CAGGTACTGCATCTTCCCGGTCATCTCGTGGGCTGCCAGGAACTGGGCCACCGACGCGGGCGTATCGCCGCTCGGGTCCACGGAGACGGCGATTAGCTCGACCTCGCGGCGTTCGCTCGAAGGCATCTGCGCCAGCGCCGTGTGCAACTTCGAGGCGATGGTCGGGCAGACGTTGGGACAGTGGGTGTACAGGAACGTGACGAGCACCGCCTTTCCGCGATAGTCGGCGATGTTGACGGACGCGCCGAGATAGCTCGTCAGCCGCAGCGGGGGAGCGGGCTTGGCGGGATCGAGCACGTACCCGGCATAGTCGCCCCGCTTGACCGAGGTCGCGCCCAGGACCTTGGGCGCTGGGCGCCCGTGGATCAGCACTGCGGCAAGCGCGCCTACCGCGACAAGGAAGACGACGAGCAACAGCAGGTCGCGGCGACGGAACGCCGAGCCGCTCGGCTCGTCGGTGCTCGCAGCGCGTGTCGGCTCTGAGTTGGTCGCCATGGCGGACCCGGCGCGAGTCTAGCTGGCGGAGTGCGCACGGTTCGGAGCACCCCCGTGCGGCAGGCGAAGCGCGCGGCTCGCCGCAGCCGCGGTCGCCGTGTCGCAACGGGCAGCCACGGGCTGGCACGCGCCGAGTAGCCGGCCGGACGCCACGAGCGCCAGCCGTTTGGCCGCTCGCAGCGGGCGCACGGGCCACGACTTTTCCCAGTCCACTTGCATTGGTCCGCCCGGCACGGTAGAAAGCGCGGTGTGAGGGTGAGGGCTCTAGCAGTCGCGGCGACGTTCGGCGTGCTGGTCGCGCTGGTCGTCGTCTACTTCATCTTCTTCCTGGAGTCTGGACCCGCGGCGATCGCGGCGACCCGAGGCAGCGACGGCAGCGCCGATCTCACGCTCCAGACGGTTCCGTCCTACGGCCACCACCCATTCCCGGACTGGGTCAGCTACATGGCCAAGGACCCGCAGGGGAAGTGGGAGCACACGACGATCTTCAAGGTGCCGGCGCACACGCTGATCAAGGTCACGATCTACCAGTACGACGGCGACAGCGGCCTGCGCAACGCGTTCCTGTCCGGAGTGAGCGGCACGACCGGCGACATCGAGACGATCAACGGCACGGTTGAGCACGGCATCAATGCCAACGATGCCGCTCACACCTTCACGATTCCCGACATCGACGTGAACGTGCCGCTCCCGGGCATCAACCCGAACGCGAAGAACCCGTGCGGCACCGCACCGTGCTCGCTGGCCGAGGCTCACAACACGATCACCTTCAGCTTCCGCTCGCCGGGACCGGGCAGCTACCGCTGGCAGTGCTTCGTCCCCTGCGCAGCGGGATTCCTGTTCGGCAACGGGGGCCCGATGCAGACGATCGGCTACATGAGCGGCCTGATCGAGGTCTCGTGAGCGAGGCTGCCGCGGTGTCCGGGGGACCAGGCGCCGAGCCACGCCACGGCGTGCGTATCGCGACGATCTGGGCGGTGGCGACGGCGATCGTGCTGCCGCTGGTCATCTGGGTCGTCGGCCCGCACATACCGCCGGGGGCGATGAGCCAGCAGACGCGCGACCAGCATCAGGTCGATGTGGTCCTGACGGCCCTCGCCACGCCGATCGTGCTGCTGATCTGGGTCTACTTCGGCTATGCCGTTCGCGTGTTCCGAAACCATGGTACGGCGGTCGTCGATGGCCCGCCGATCACCGGCAACAGGCGCATCGAGGCTACATGGCTGATCGCGACCAGTGCGCTGGTGCTCGGGCTGGCCGTGTTCGGCACGGCCGACCTGCTCGCCACCGGCGGAGCCGGCGGCGGCGAGGGCCCGAATCCGGTCGCCAAGCCGGCCGACTGGCGTGGCGCGCTGCCGGTTCAGGTGATCGGGCAACAGTGGCTGTGGACGTTCCGCTACCCGACTTACGGCGGCGTCGAGACCACGACGCTCGAGCTCCCCGTCAACCGCGAGATCGAGTTCCACGTCACCTCGCTCGACGTCGTGCACTCGTTCTGGGCTATCGAGCTGGGCGTCAAGGCCGACGCCGTGCTCGGCGCCGACAACATCGCCTTCGACAAGCCATTCGAGACGGGCCCGTTCCAGGTCCGCTGCGATGAGTTGTGTGGGCTGTGGCACGGCCACATGAACACCACCGGACGGGTGCTGAGCGACGCCAACTTCGCAACCTGGATCACGAACCAGGAGCGCAAGAACGCCGCGCTCACCAAGCAGCTGCCGCCGTACTCCCGCGTCTACTACCCATCCCCACTACGGAATGCGTCCTGACATGGAATCAGCCAGTATCTCTGTGAGCGAGCGTCGGATCAGCACGCCATCGGCATGGAGTCAGGTGCTCGGCTTCAACGTGATCTGGGCGGTCGCGTTGAGCATCGGCGGCTACGCGCTCGGGCATTGGCTCGGCTCGAAGATCGGGATCAACTCGGCCCCGCAGACCGAGACCGACCAGGACGACGTGGCGATCCTGATGGGTCTGGGCTTCGCGGTCCTCGGCTGGATGATCGGGCTCGGCTTCTTCAACTATCCGCTGGCGCGGATCGCCGGACGCCCGGCGACGCTCCGCGAGCGCGAGGAACACGGGGCCTGGCGCTACTTCCGCCTCTGCACCGACCACAAGGTCGTCGCGATCCAGTATCTGGTCGCGGTGCTGTTCTTCTTCTTCGTCGCCGGCTTGAACGCGATGTTTATCCGCTCGGAGCTGACCAGCGCCAACGCGACCCTGATCCCGGCGGGCAACTACCTCACACTCGTCGGGCTCCACGGCACGATGATGCTGATGATGATGTCCGCGGGCGTGCTTGGGCCGCTCGGGAACTATCTCGTCCCGCTGATGATCGGCTCGCGGCGGATGGCCTTCCCCAGGATCGAGTCGCTGACGATGTGGCTGACCGTGCTGGCGGGGTTCGTCCTGCTGTCGGCGACGCTGCTCGGCGGCTTCCCGACCGGCTGGACGGGATACGCCCCGCTGGCCGACCAGGCCGCAGCCGGCATCGACTCCTACATCGTGTCGTTCGCGCTGATCGGCATCTCGCTCGCACTGGTCGGGGTCAACATGATCGCGACGGTGATGACGCTGCGCGCACCGGGGATGCACTGGAACCGCCTACCGATCTTCGTCTGGGGAATGGTGACGACGTCGATCCTCGCCGTGCTCGCAGCGCCGGTGCTGCTCGCGGCGCTGATCATGGTCGTCTTCGACCGCACCGTCGAGACTTCGTTCTTCATCACAAGCTCTGGTGGCAGCCC
The DNA here is from genome assembly GCA_003157595.1 of Solirubrobacterales bacterium. Lineage (GTDB taxonomy): Bacteria > Actinomycetota > Thermoleophilia > Solirubrobacterales > Solirubrobacteraceae > Palsa-513. The sequence goes on along the minus strand of PMKB01000104.1, from coordinate 18,561 downwards.
GTTCCTGTGGGATGAGCTGTTCTGGTTCTTCGGCCATCCCGAGGTCTACATCCTGGCCCTGCCGGGCTTTGGGATCGTGCTCGAGATCCTGCCGGTCTTCGCGCGCAAGCCACTGTGGGGCTATCGCCTGGCGGTCGCCGGGATGTTCGGCGTCGCCTTGATGAGCTTCATGGTCTGGCAGCACCACCTGTTCATGAGCGGCATCAATTCGGACCTGCGCCCGTTCTACATGTTCACGACCGAGCTGATCTCGATCCCGACCGGAATCATCTTCCTCAACGGGATGGGGACGCTGTGGAAAGCGCGAATCCGCTTTACCGTGCCGATGCTGTTCGCGCTCGCGTTCTTCTTCAACTTCCTGATCGGCGGGCTGTCGGGCGTCTTCCTGTCCGATGTGACGAGCGACGTGGTCACGCACGGCAGCTACTTCGTGATGGCCCACTTCCATTACACGATCATGGGCGGCCTGGTCTTCGCGCTGATGGGCGGCATCTACTTCTGGCTGCCCAAGATCACGGGCTTCAACCTCAATGAGACGCTCGGGAAGGTGCACTTCTGGGCGATGTTCATCTTCTTCAACCTGACCTTCTTCCCGCTGTTCGCGGCCGGCATGCTCGGCATGCCGCGTCGCGTGGACAGCTATAACGCCGAGCTGCACACGCTGAACGTGTTCGTGTCGGTCTCAGCCTTCTGCCTGGGCCTTTCGATGCTGGTCTTCCTGATCAACCTCGTCTGGTCGGTCATGTTCCGGCGCGAGCGCGCCGAGGCGAACCCCTGGCAGTCGAAGTCGCTCGAGTGGCAGCTGCCATCGCCGGTGCCGGTCTACAACTTCGAGCGCATCCCCACGATCACGTCGCATCCGTACGGCTACGGCACGCCTGAGGCCCCCGCCGTCGCCGACTTCGGACCGCACGTCATCGCCGGTGAAGGGGGCCTCGCATGAGCACGCACGAGGGCCTGGTCGCCGACGCCGAGGATCCGGCGGTCCTCGGCGCCAATCTAGCGGTCGGCGCACGACTGCTCGCGAGCGCCGTCGTGTTCTTCTTCATGGCGTTCGTGTTCGCGTTCTTCTACCTGCGATCACTCAACACCAACCACGACTTCCATCCCGCCCACACCAATCCGCCTACAGGCTTCGGCGTGGCCATCCTCCTGTGTGTGATCGGCTCGANNTCGAGCTTGCACGTCGGGCGCTCGAAGACGGCAGGGGCAGCCCGTGGCGGATCGGCGCGCTGCTCGCGTTCGTGCTCAGTCTCGCGGCGGTGGTCGTGCAGGTCATCGAGTACTACAACCTCCCGTTCGGAGCGGGCAGCGGCGGACTCGCGAGCGTGTTCCTCGGCTTCACCGTGGTATTCGGCGTGTTCTGGCTCGGCGCCGTCTACTGGATCGAGACGTTGTGGGCGCAGTCTCTGCGCCAGCCGCCGAGCGCGCCGGCCGATGGCGTCGCCGCGCCGTCCAGGCAGTTGCGGCCAAGCGCCGACGCATGCGCCGTCTTCCTGTACGTGATGGTGCTCGTCGAGTTGTTCGCCTTCGTCCTGCTGTACCTCGTCAAGTGATCGCCACCAGCCTCCAACTCGCCACCGCGGGCACGACGACGTTCGCGGGCGCGCTCACGCTGGTGTTGCCGATCGCGCTGGTGATTGTCGTGCTGGGCATCTGGTGGGTGGCGCTGCACCGCGGGCGGACTGCGGCCGCCGATGCTGCGAGCACAACGCCGGCTCGAGGCGAGGAACCGCCGCCAGCACTTCACGGGCCGTGAGACCGCGCCTGCCCGGGGCTGGCGCGCCACCATGCCGGCTGCTGTAGACCTCCCGCTCGCGGTTCTCTCGCTGGTTGCCTGCCTGCACGTGCTCGGCGAGTACCGTGCGGTGCGGCTGCTGCGGCGCCCGCGGAGCCGGCGGGAGCGCTGGCGCGCGGCGTCGTTCTACGCCGGGTTGCTGGTGATCCTTGCCGCACTCGCGTCACCCATCGACACGCTGGCCGAGAAGCTCTTCTGGGTGCACATGACCCAACACGTGATGCTGCTCACGATCGCTGCACCGCTGATCGTGCTCAGCGCTCCGTGGGCCTCGATCTGGCGTCCGCTGCCGCTGGGCTTTCGCCGGACGGTTGCCAAGACGATCAGCCGCTCGAGCTGGTGCGCTCCACTTCGGGCGCTGGGACGACTGCTTTCGCGGCCGATCCCAGTGTGGATCGTGTTCAACGTGAACCTCGTCGCGTGGCATGTGCCCGCCGTTTACGACCTCGCCGTGCGCAACCGCGCCGTGCACGACCTCGAGCACGTGACGTTCCTGCTGTTCGCCGTGCTGCTGTGGGCGCAGGTGCTGGACTCACCGCCGCTGCGCGCGCGCCTCAGCGCGATCCACCGCGTCTACTACATCGTCGCCTCGGCGACCGTCGGCTGGGTCGTCTCGCTCGTCCTGATCTTCGCCTCATCGCCGCTGTACCCGGCATACGCTGAGCTCGCCCACCGGCCCGGCGGCATCTCGGCACTGGCCGATCAGCAGCTCGCCGGCGGCGTGATGCTGGTTCCGGGATCACTGTCGATGACGCTGTTCGTCTTCATCCAGCTGTACCTGTGGATCGGCTTGGACGAGGATCCGAGGCGCCGCGGCAGTGCTCTCAGGTCGCTCTGAGCGCGCTGATCACGTGCCTCCCGAAGGCGGCTCCTACGACACACGTCCAATCGGTTTGTCATAGCGCGACCCGTGCCTCAACATGACCGCGTCGGCGCAAGCCTCATGGCCGACCAGCCGACCCTCCGCCGCATTACTAGACACCTGACTCGCCGCTCGCGGCGGGCCGCAACCACCCCAGGACCTCGACCGCACGGTTTGGTCGCAGTAGCGCCAAGAAAGGCGCACCCACTCCAATGTCATCGCTCACGGCCCGATCCGCGCCCCGCCATACGCTGCGCCGCCTCCTGCTTTCAGCGGGTGTGCTCGGTCTCGCACTCACAGCGCTGCCGATCGCTTCGGCGCAGGCGGCCACCCTCACCGTCACGACCCCCTGTGGCGCCACGACGCTTTCGCAGCCGTTCGCTCCGGCGGACAGCGGCTACTACTGGCTGCTCCCGGGCGGAAACTTCGAAAGCAGCCTGACGGGCTGGACGCTGAGCGGCGGCGCCGTCAAGGTCGCCGGCAGCGAGCCCTATGCGGCGACGGGGTCGCCCGGGGCATCGTCGCTGTCGCTGCCCGCGGGCGCCAGCGTGCAGACGCCGTTTGTGTGCGTCGACGGCGCTGACACATACTTCCGCTTCTTCGCGCTGAACAAGGTATCGGCGTCGAGCCTGACGGTGTCGGTCGTCTACACGATCGCCGGCCTGCAGATCGCGTTCCCCGTGGGCACCGTCACGGGCGACTCGAAGTGGGAGCCATCTGCCGCCATGAACACCGGTGGCAAGATCGCCTCGAAGTTGTCGAAGGCCGGCACGGCGCAGATGGCGCTGCGCTTCAGCGCCACCGGCGGCACCTCGCAAATCGACGACGTCTTCGTCGATCCCCGCCTGAAGCACTGACGTTCGCGCTGGCGGTCTCTGCTCCGAAGTCGGGCATGGACCGCCTGTGGAATCGTGGATCGCGCGGAGCGGGGCCGGCTGGTAAGCCAGCCCCGCTCCGTCCGTGTGTTGGGGTCCGGCGAGGCGCCGCTGCGGAGGCCATCGGCGGCGGGTCGTCGCCCGGCCAGCCGGCCGGTGCCCCGATCTCGCAAGCCGCGCCGTCAAATCATGCTCGCGGATCTCGCCCGAGGATCGTTTACAGCCGTAAAGATCGCCATTGGATCCGTCGATACCCACGACATGCTGGGCCAACTGAGCCTTGAGCTTCAGGCTGTCATCGCTGACACGCTGCAGGAGCCGGGCGCGCGGATGACGGTCCGCGAACGTCTCGTCGAGGCGCTCGTCGGCGGCGGGTTCATCGCCGCTGTGGCCGGGGTGTGGCTGCTGGCGCCACCGCACGGTTTCGGCCTGACCGCCGCCGTCGCCTGTTTCGTTGTGCTGGTGGCTGCACTGCGCGTCCGCGTGGACACGCCGTTCGGCTTCACGGTGCCGGCGCAGCTCGCCTACGTCCCGCTGCTGTTCGCGATGCCGGTCGCGCTCGTACCGATCGCCGTCGCGGCCGCGATGGCGATCGCTCGTCTACCCGAGATCATCACCGGCGAAACCCGCGCCAGCAGGCTCGGTCAAAGCTTTGGGAATGCATGGTTCGCGATCGGACCGGCCTTTGTCTTCGCCATCGCGAAGGTCGCTCCGAGCAGGGCTTCCCCCGCGCTCCTCATCGGGGCGCTCGTGGCCCAATTCGGCGTCGACTTCGGCGTGTCGGGATTGCGGTTCGCGCTCGGCCGCGGTGCCACGCTCATCGCGCAGCTCGGCGACAGCTGGGTCTACGTGGTCGACGCCGGCCTGTCGGGGATCGCTCTGCTGGTCGCCGACGACATCCACACCGCTCCCCTCGCTCCCCTCGCGTTGCTGCCGTTGCTCGGGCTCGTGGCGATGTTCGCGCGAGAGCGTCGCGAGCGCCTGGAAAGCCTGCTCGAGCTCAATGACGCCTACCGCATCGCACGCGACGAGGCGATCGAGGCGTCGAAGATGAAGTCGGCTTTCCTCGCCAACGTGAGCCACGAGATCCGAACGCCGATGAACGGCGTGATCGGTATGAACGACCTGCTGCTCGAGACGCCGCTCAGTGACGAGCAGCGCACCTACGCCGAGCAGGTCAGCCGCTCCAGCGAGCACATGCTCGCGATCATCAACGACATCCTCGACATCTCCACGATCGAGACCGGTCGCCTCGAGCTCGATCGCCTCGACTTCGACCTGCGCGACGCGGTCGACCAGGCATGCGCGCCGGCCGCGCTGGAGGCGCGAGCCAAGGGCATCGACCTCGCTATCGAAATCGCCGCGGAAGTGCCCCGCCGGGTGAGCGGCGACGGCTCACGCCTACGCCAGGTGCTGATGAACCTCGTCTCCAACGCCGTCAAGTTCACCACCGTAGGATTGGTCACGGTCCGACTCAGCCATGCTGCGGATCCGGGCGAAGACGGCATTCGCTTCGAGGTCACCGACACCGGCATCGGGATCGACCCCCAGGTGCTCGAGCGCATGTTCGAGCCGTTCACGCAGGCCGACGTATCCACCACACGGGTTTACGGAGGCAACGGGCTGGGACTCGCTATCGCCAAGGAACTCGTCGAACTGATGGGCGGCGCGATCGAGGCCGAGAGCGAGCTGGGGGACGGCAGCCGCTTCTGGTTTGAACTGGCGCTGCCGCCGGCCGCGGACGGCGTTGGCATGCCGCGTGAAGTTTTCGCTCAGCGTGAAGCCGCGATCCCGGCAGCGCTCGTCGAGGTTCGCCCCGTCGCCCCGGGCGCCAGCGCCGCAGTGGCCGCCGAAGCCGTCGTGTTGCCGCGCGCAGCCGGCGCGCAGCCGGTGTCCGGCGCGGTCCACGCCGTCGATCCCGCCGTGCTGCCAGCGCCGGTCTCAGACCACGCCGTCGATCTGGGCGTGCAGGCAGCGCCCGGCGCGGACCCCGCCGTCGATCCCTACGCAGCGATCGTGTTGGTGGTCGAAGACAGTCCGGTTAATCGCATCGTCGCCGGACGCGTGTTGGAGCGCTCAGGCTTTCGCACGCGCCTCGTCGATGACGCACTGGAGGCGCTCGAGGCGCTCGACGTGCAACATTTTGACGCCATTCTGATGGACTGCCAGATGCCCGGCATGGACGGCTACGAGGCCACGCGCGAGTTGCGCCGTCGCGAGAGCGCCGGCGCGCGGCACACGCCGGTGATAGCGATGACTGCGCACGCAATGACCGGCGACCGCGAGCGGTGCCTGGAGGCGGGCATGGACGACTACATCACCAAGCCCGTGCGCTCGCACGTGCTCGTCGAGGTGCTGCGACGGTGGATTGGGGAAGGACGCGTCGGGCAGGTTCCCCGCGACGATCCCCCGCGGCTCCCGCCCGCACCCGACGAGGACCCCAGCGACGACCCGCGGCCCGACGAGACCGCGCCGGCCGCTCGCCCCGCGCTGCGCGCCGCCGGCTGACCGCGGCTCTCATCGGCGCCTTCGCGCCGACTCCTCACCGATCGCCGCGGTGCGCGAGGTCCTCGGCGCCGGACGCACCGGCCTGCGCCTGGAACCGATGCAGGCAGTGCTCGCTGCAGAAGTGGAGCGTGCGGGAGCCAAGCTCGAGTTTGATCGCCTTGGACCTGTCGACCTTCATTCCGCACACCGGATCCGTGGCGCCCCGCAGCGCGGTGAGCGCGAACAGTCCGGCGAAGACCGCCACGCCGAGCCCATTCGTGACCATCCTGTAGTCGAGCTTGACCGCGCCGAAGATCTCGCTGCGTGTCGGGCGGACCTGCGGCACGAGCCCTAGCCCGCTGAACACCACGTCGACGATCAGCGCCGCGATCACGATCGTCACGAACATCAACGCGGTGATCCGCATCGCGAAAGCGCCGCCGTAGTACTTGCGGTAGACCTGAATGATCGGCAGCACGATCAGGTCGGCGAAGATGAACGCGATCACGCCTGCGAAGCTGATCCCGTCGGACCACAGCACGGCCGCCAGGGGCACGTTGCCGATCGAGCACACGAAGCTCGCCATCGCGATGAGCGGTCCGACGATTGCGTTCTCGAGCACCTTCACGCCGGCCGGGGCGTGGGTGATGAAGAGGGCGTTGAAGAAGCCGTTGTGGACTTGGCCGACGAATCCGGCGAGCAGGAAGCCGATCGTGATCTCCTTCCACAGCATCGCCCAGTCGTTGCGGAAGTTGTGCGCGACGTCAGACCACGCCTGGACTGAACGCAGGCGTTGGCGGATCGTGAGCTGCGCGCCGGCTGAATGGTGCTGGTGGCCGGTGTCGGCGTGTTGGGCATGCTGCCGGGCCTGCTCCTCCAGGCCCTTGGAGACGAAGAGCCGCAGCAGCACGGTCATGACGACGATCAGGATCAATCCGCCGACGAACTCGGCCAGCGTGAACTGCCAGCCGATCAGCACCCACATCACGATTCCGAGTTCGATCACGAGATTGGTCGAGCTGAACTGGAATGCGAGCGCGGACGCCGCGCTCGCGCCCTTCTGGAAGAGGCTCTTGGCGATCGCGATCGCCGCGTAGCTGCACGATGACGAGGCGGCGCCGAGCCCGGTCGCCAGCGCGACCGGCCGAGGGCCCGAGCCGCCGAGCGCGTTCTGGATGCGGTCGCGGGGAACCCAGGCCTGCACGATCGCTGAGATCGCGAAGCCGAACACGAGCGCCCACCACACCTCCCAGGCCATCAGGAACGCATCCTTGAAGCCGTCGCCGATCGTCGTCAGCGCGCTCATATGACCAGGATACCCCATCCCCGTATAGGTATAATGCCTGCGTATGGCTCCGACACCGAAACCACCTGCTGGAAAGGGCTACCAGGCGAGCAAGGACCAACTGCTTGACCGTCTGGCCCGCATCAAGGGCCAGGTCGGCGGCATCGAGCGGATGGTCGAGCAGGATCGCTACTGCATCGACGTGCTCACCCAGATCTCAGCAATCCAGGGCGCGTTGGACAGCGTCGCGCTCGGAGTGCTCGACGGACACGCCCGAACATGCGTCCTCGCCGCGCCGGCCGAACAGCAAGAAGAGCGCACAGCCGAACTCATGGCTGCGGTCGGTCGACTGATGCGCCGCCGCTGACCGAGACGGCGCTTGACCGTGGTCGTTCGCCCTGCGAGAGAGCGAACGGCAAACGGCAACAGAGCAGCGTCGATGCTGGCGTCAGCGAGCGGAATCGACTGGCCGTCCCCCGAGCTCCACTTCCGAAGGCCCAGGAGAGGGCTGCTTGCCTTACTGAAGAGGGCTTGTTCCTCGCCCGAGGCGGGCGAGGGTACCGCAGCGGTGTGCGGACAGGTTGAGGCGTCCTTGACCTTCGCGGACGAAGGGATTGGCGTCGTCTACGAGTATCGATTGCAGGCGAACCGCAATAACATCGGGATTGCTCGTCGACGCATGCGACGAGGCGGCGGTCGGGGGGCACTGAGCGAGATGCCCGGCATCTCACGCTCATGGCGCCGGTCGGCAAACGCCCTCGTGAACTCAGCGTTTATCCCCAGCCCCTCCAGCAACGGCTTTCATATCGGGCCGCTGTTCGTGCACGCGTACGGGCTGCTGTACGTGCTGGCGGTCAGCGCCGCGATCGTGCTCACGGTGCGCCGCTGGGAACAACGGGGAGGCCGCCGCGAGCTTGTGTACGACGTCGCGATGTGGGGCTTCCCGGCCGGTATCGTCGGCGGCCGGCTGTACTTCGACATCACGAGCTTCAGCCTGATGCCCAAGACCTGGTGGGGGCCGTTCGCGGTTTGGGACGGCGGCTTGGGGATCTGGGGCGGAGTCGCTGCCGGCTCGCTGGTCGGGTTATGGCGGCTGCGACGTGCCGGCGTGGACATCCCGGCGTTTATGGACGCGGTCGCGCCCGGGTTGCTTGTCGCTCAGGCGATCGGACGGATCGGCAACTATTTCAACCAGGAGCTGTTCGGCGGGCCGACCACGTTGCCGTGGGCGCTAGAGATCGAGCCTTCCCACCGTCCGGTCGGATACGCGCAGTTCGCGACGTTCCAGCCAACTTTTCTCTACGAGCTGATCTTCGACCTCGTGCTCGCTGCCGCGCTGATCGCCGTTGGGCGAAGCGGGCGAGTTCGCTCCCCTGGCTTGTTCGCGCTGTATGTCGCCGGCTACTCGGGCTTTCGGATTTTCGAGGAGCTTCTGCGTGTCGACCCGTCGGTTCACATCTTCGGGCTGCGCCTCAACTTCTATGTCGCGAGCGTCCTGGCGCTCGCCGGGCTCGCGTGGTTCGTCCGGATCCAGCGAGCGTCGGGACGCTGAGGAACCACTGGTCGATCATCTGAGGCGGCGGGCTGAAAGTGATCGCAGCCGCGCTTGTCATCACCGGCTGCGGACGGCGCAGCAGATTGTCGAATCCAGCGTCCGATCAGACTCGCGCNNCGGCCAGGCGGCGACGCTGCTGATAACGGTTGCCCTCTCGGCCGTCGGACTTTCAACAAACATCGGCGGCCTGAGACAGACCGGCCCCCGCCCGATCCTGCTCGGCGCCGCGCTGTGGGTCGCCGTCTCCGCGACAAGCCTCGGGCTCCAACAGCTCAGCGGCCTGTGACGAATACCTCCTCGACGGTCCCAGCCGCGACCGAACGCGGCATCCAATGAACCGCTCGGTCAGTCCGGCGGCGAGGCGTTCTGTGGTCGGGTGTGGCGACGGCGCGTGATCCGAGCAGAAGCGACGACAACAGCGCCACGAGGACGATCAGAGCGATCCTCAGCTCCACCAGCGTCGAGCCACCCACGCGCAAGACGAAGGTCGCGGCGAGGAGCGCACCGGCAAACGCGAGCCGGACGTGGCCCGCTCGCGACGGGCTTGTGGGCATGCCCCGCACGCGGGGCCGGCGTCGATGCCCTGTCCAATTGCCTGGTCGACGAGCGCTAAAGCGATCAATTGGGCGCGTCGATAGCGGCTAGCGATGTTCACGTTCAGAGCCGGCCGACTAGTAGTCGGACTGCCGGGAAGGATCACTGCGGAACTAGCCCAACACCGCAGCAGGTCCGCGGCGATGCTCCAGTCCCTGCAGCAAAGCGCCGCGGGTACTCGCGGGTTCACGCTCATCGAGCTGCTTGTGGTCATCTTGGTCATCGGCATCCTTGCCGCGATCGCAATGCCGACGTTCCTCACTGCGCGCGCAAAGGCAAGCGACGCGACCGCGAAGGCGCTCGTAAGCCTCGCCGAGACGACCGCAGAGTCGATCGCCACGAGCTACAACGGCAGCTACAGCAAGGTCACGGCGGCGACGCTGAAAGCGTTCGAACCGGAGATCTCAACTGTGCGCAGCAGCACCATCGCGTGGATCAGCAAAGCAACCGGCACGGCGAACAGTTACGCGATCACCGCAACCGCCGAGCCGACGGGCGACACCTACACAATCAGCCGCAACGCGAACGGGTCCATGTCACGGACGTGCACCGTAACGAGCGTGTCAGATCGTGGAGGATGCCCGCTCGCCACGAAAACGAAGGCCTCGCCGGCGTACACCTGGTGAAGGACGCCGCAATCGCGTGTCCCAACCGCGGGAAGCCGAGGCTTGCGGCCGCTGGCTCCGATCCGCCCCCACGAATGTGACGTGCTTTCTGCGGCCTGACCTCACTGCGTGAGGGTCTGCTGTAGGACGGCGTCGAGTTCGTGGAGTTGGCGCCGTACGCCGCCGCAGACCTGTTCGCAGAGCTCGAAAACGCCGTCGTCGGCGATGCCGTAGCGGACTCGGTTGCCGTCCTTGGTTCGCGTGACCATGCCGGCGGTGTGCAGGATGCCGAGGTGCTTGGAGACGTTCTGTTGGGTGGCGTCGAGTGCTTCTTGGAGTTCGGTGACCGTGGCGTCGCCTCCGCGGAGCTGGTCGAGCAGCTTGATGCGCATCGGCTCGGCGAGCACGCGGAAGCGTTGTGTGATCAGCTCGATGAGCGGCTCGGAGAGCGGGTGGGCGACGGAGGTGGTGTTGGCCATGAGGCGAGAGTATCACAGGCGCACAGTTGTGCAGTTGATACAGTGGCGTCATGAGCATCGACTTCTCACGGCTCGCACGACGCCCGGATCCGGTGCGCGTCCCGCGCGCGGCCGTCGGGGAGGCGGGGTTGTTCGTGGTCGATGCGACCTGGGGTGTGATCCAGCCGCTGGGTCTCGCCCCGGGTGTCGAGACTGTTGGTGAGCTTGAGGTGATCGGGCACGTCCAGGCGGGAGGCTTGCTCGTCGACTGCCGGCTGGCGGCATACCTGGCGGGCGGGACGATCCCGAGCGCCGTCAACATTCCCCACGGGGAGATCGTTGAGCGTCGCGAGGAGCTCGATCGCGCCGCGCCGACCGTGCTGTTCTGCAACGGGCCGCAGTGCCCGGCGAGCGGCGAGGCCGTCAAGGCGCTGCTCGAGGCAGGCTGGCCCGCTCAGTCGCTGCGCTACTACCGCGGCGGCATGCATGACTGGGTGACGCTCGGCCTGCCCTTGGCCGCGCCGGCGAGCGCGACCGCCCCGACGGACTGACGGCGGTCGCACCTAGCTTGGAGCGGCAGCGGCTCGCCAGCGAGTCGGCGATTGCGGTGGATCGGACCATCAGGGGTTAGCGGCCCGTACTGGCCTCCGCCACGCCGCGGCGCGGCCTGGCCTCGCCTGAGAGTACAACTCAACCGATGTGCAGTTGACAAACGCCGAGAGATCCCCTACCGTGTTGCATAACACAAGTGCACAGTGGTGTAGTTGATATTCCATCGGGTCAATCGAACTTTCGGCGGCCTCGCCGCCTGAGAATCAGAAGGAACCAAGCACATGGGCACCATTCAGACCCTCACCGAAGACACCTTCGCCAACGCGCTCGAGCAGCCCGGGGTGCTCGTGGTCGACTTCTGGGCGCCCTGGTGCGGCCCTTGCCGCGCAATGGCGCCGCAGTTCGAACGGGCAGCACAGCTGCGGCCGCAGTACCGGTTCGCGAAGGTCAACGTCGACGAGCAGCCCGCGCTCGCGGGCGAGCTTCAGATTCGCTCGATTCCGACGCTCGTCGTGGTGCGTGACGGCCACGTGGTCGGCGCCAGCCCCGGCGCGATCGGCGCCGAGCAACTCGTCGCCGTGCTCGATCAACTCGCCCCGACCCCAGAATCCGAGACCGCGTTTGCGGAAGGAGCAGCACGATGACCCTCAATGAGCAACCACCGTCACGCTGGCCGCTGGAGCGCGCGCTGTTCGCGGTCACCGGGACGATCACTCTGCTATCGATCGTGTTGGGCGCGTTCGTCTCGAAATGGTTCCTGCTCGCCGCCGCCCTGGTCGGTGTGGGCCAGTTGCTGTATGTGACTGTCGGGGCTTGCCCGGGGTCGATCGTGCTGCGTCGCGCGTGCCGGATGCACTCGGCGATCTACCCGGACGCGGGCGAACCGTTTGCACAGGCGCCTGTGGAGACGGTGCGCGAGCAGGTGACAGTCTGATGTCGCGCGTCGGTCCGGTCGGTCGTCTCGGCCGCTACACCGCGTCTCATTTCAAGGTCGTGTTGGCCGGGTGGCTGGCGGTTGCCGTCGTGCTCGGCGTCTTCGCGCCGCGCGTGGAGACGGCGCTCTCAGGCGCTGGCTGGGAGGCGTCGGGATCGCAGTCGGTGCAGGCACGGCAGTTGATCAACAAGGTCTTCCACGGTCTGTCCAGCTACGGCCTGATGACGGTGCTGTACTCGCCGACCAAGACGGTCAGCGACCCGACCTTCCAGGCGGTGGTCGCGCGTGTTGAACGCAAACTCCGCGCCGACGCCGCCGTCACCGTGGTCGTCGCGCCGACCGCGGGTGTGTCGGTCTCGCGTGACGGCCACACGGCGATCGTGCAGGCCGGTGCGGCGCGCGATTCCAACGCGATGGTCGTGGCGGCTGATCGACTCAAGGGCCCGCTGGCGGCGCTCTCGACCGGCGGTGTGCAGGTGAGCCTGACTGGCGCTGCGGGGATGTGGTCGGACTTCAACGCGGCGAACCGCTCGGCGATGTTGAAGTCCGAGGTGATCTCGTGGCCGGTGACGCTGACGATCATGCTGATCGCGTTCGGGTCGCTCGTCGCGGCCGGCCTGCCGCTGATGCTGACGATGATCGGCCTGCTCGCGACGGCCGGAGCGCTGTATCTGGGGACGCAGGTCTTGCCGATCTCGATCTGGGCGATGAACTTCGCGCTGATGTTCGCGCTCGCGCTGGGGATCGACTACGCGCTATTCGTCGTGCACCGATTCCGCGGCGCGTTCTTCGGCTCGCAGCTGTCAGCCGAGCAGGCGGTCGCGGTCACGATGGACACCGCCGGGAAGGCCGTGCTCTTTTCCGGCGTGACGGTGCTGATCTCGTTGAGCGCCGTGATGCTCGTGCCGAGCCCGGCGTTTCGCTCGATGAGCTTGGGGATCATGCTCGCGGTGATCTTCGTGCTCGCGGCAACGCTGACGCTGCTGCCGGCGGTCCTGGCCAAGCTCGGCCCGAGGGTCGACAAGCTCGCGCTGCCGTGGGCGCACTCCGGGGAGCACCGCTCCGCCAGGTTCGCGGCCTGGGGCGAGCGACTGTGGAAGCACCCGATCGCCTACGGCGCGATCGCGCTCGCGATCCTCGTCGGCCTCGCGACCCCGGTCACGCAGCTGAAGACCTCGATGCCGTCGATCAAGGTCGTCCCGGCATCGGACTCATCGCGGATCGGCTACGAGCAGGTCGCGGCCGCCTTCGGACCCGGAGCGGACGGCCCGCTTCAGATCGTCGCTCTCGCTGGCGACGTCACACAGGTCGCGCAGATCGCGCGACGAGACCCCGGAATCGCTGCGCGATGCCAACCCAGACGAGCAGCGGCTACGCGCTGGTGACCGCGATCCCCAAGCAGGACCCCTCCAGCCCCGCCGTCGGCGCGACGATCGACCGCCTGCGCGCCGTGCTGCCCGCCGGCACGCTGACCGGCGGCGCGGTCGCGGAGAACCACGACCTGCAGGCGGCGCTTGCCGCGAAGACGCCGCTGGTGATCGGTGTCGTCATGGGCCTGGGGTTCCTGCTGCTGCTGATCGCGCTGCAAGCTCCGCTGATCGCAGCTGCCGGGGTGCTCACCAACCTGCTCGCCGTCGGCGCTGCCTTCGGTGTCGCGAAGTGGATCTTCCAGGACGGCGCGCTGCACTCGCTGCTCGGCTTCCAGCCGCAGGGGTTCCTCGACGCCTGGGGGCCGGTGTTCTTCTTCGCGATGATCTTCGCGATCTCGATGGACTACACCGTGTTCCTGCTCTCAAGCGCCAAGGAACACTGGGACCGCACCCACGACCCCAGGGAGGCGATGATCGGTGGGATCGCGCACTCCGGCCGCGTGATCTTCGCTGCCGCCGCCGTGATGGTCGCCGTCTTCTTCACTTTCGCGCTCTCCGGGCCGTTGCCGCCCAAGGAGATGGGAATCATCCTCGGTGTCGCCGTCCTGCTGGACGCTGCGCTGATCAGGCTGCTGCTGCTGCCGGTGCTGCTGCGCCTGATGGGCAAGTGGGCGTGGTATCTGCCGCGCTGGGCGCACCACGTCCTTCCCGACGTTACCTTCGGACACGCATGAGAAAGGCACACCCATGAGCTTCACCGCAACCGCCCACTCGATTGACGGCACGCTGCGCCACGAGATCGACGTCAACGGACGCCACACGATTACCACAGACGAACCCGAAAGCCTCGGCGGCACCGACACCGCACCGGCCCCCCATGAACTGCTCGCTGCAACGCTGGCATCGTGCGTCTCGACGATGATCGTGCTCTACGCCCGCCGCCACGACTGGGACCTCGGGGACGTCCGTGTCGACGTCGACTACGACGCCGACACCACCCCGCGAGGAGTTGAAGTCACAGTCCACCTTCCCGAAGGTCTCACCGTGGAGCAGACCGAACGGCTGAAGCGCGTCGCCGACACCTGCCCCGTCCGCCGCGCTCTCGAAGCCGGATTCAGCTTCGACGAACGAGTCGAACACGACCTACCAGGGGCGGCGCTGCGATGACGCACGCTCGTTGTGATCGCAGCGACGCGCGCCGTCGCGCTCGGGTGGCCTCTTTGCGACACCGACGAAACTGATGCCAGAGCACGACCCCAAGAAGTTCGACCCTGCTCGCGCGTCCACGCTCGACGCTGCGGAGCGCGAGCAATACCTACCCGGCGGGCAGCTCGTCGCGCTGCTCGAGCTCAGGGGCGCTGAGACCGTGCTCGACTACGGCGCCGGCACCGGCCGACTCGCGCTCGCCGCAGCCGCGGCGATCCCCCAGGGGCGGATCGTGGCGGTCGATGAGAGCGCCGAAATGCTCGCGCACCTGCAGCAGCGTCTCGGCGGCACCGCCAACGCGGAGGTTGCGTTGATATCCGCCAACCGCGTGGGGCTGCGTGACGGCGAGGCCGATCGGATCCTCGCCGTGAACCTGCTGCACGAGATCCGCGGCGAAGGAGCGCTCGACGAGATGCGGCGCATCCTCGCACCCGACGGCATCCTCCTCGTCGTCGACTGGGAACGCGGGCGGCCACGCCCAGGCGGCCCACCCGACCAGCTGCTCTACACCGCCGCGGAAGCAGCAAGTGAGCTGCGCAGCCACGGGTTCGAGGCCGCCGAGATCCCAGCCGGCCTCCCGTATCACTTCGTCATCCGAGCGACACCGCCGCCAACCGCTCAGAAGCCGGCTTGAGCTCTGCACGACCGTACCCCGGGGCGAGCATGCGCTGCCCTGGCGACCCGAGCGAAACGGAGGATGCGATGGGCTGGTTACGAACACTGTTTGGCACGCGCAAGGGAATCGGCCCGCGGGAGGCAGACGGTCTGATACGTTCCGGCGCGCTGCTGCTCGACGTTCGCGAGCCGGCCGAGTGGCGCGCCGGTCACGCCCCCGGGGCTCGCCACATCCCGCTCGGCGAGCTCGAGGGCCGCCTTGGTGAGCTACCCCGTGACCAAACGGTGGTGGTCGTCTGCCGCTCGGGTGGAAGATCAGCGCGGGCGACCGCCGTGCTCACGCGGTCGGGATTTCAAGCGCTGAATCTGAACGGCGGCATGGGGGCGTGGGCGTCCGTCGGACTGGCCGTGCAGACCGACGACGGGCAAGCGGGCACCGTGGTGTAGGGCGGGACCGATCAGGCGATCGGGACGGGCTGGCCGGGCGGCGGGCCTGATCGGCAAGGCGCGGTGTCGTCTGATTCGGCCATGCGCGCCGAGTAGATCGAGGGGGCGCCCAGAAGGCGTGCCACGACAGTCGCTTCCGCGGCGGCGAGGAGCAGCGGGACCGTCAGCGAGCCGTTGCTGTGGGTCAGTTCAAGCATCAGCACGGTCGCCGCGAGCGGCCCCTGCATTGCGGCTGCGAGCACCCCGCCGGCGCCGATCAACGCATAGCTGCCGATCGGCGAGCCCGGCCAGATATCGCTCCAGGCGTGGCCGAGCAGCGCACCGAACAGCACGGCGAGTACGAGTGTCGGCGTGAACAGGCCACCGGGCGCCCCGCTACCCAGGCATGCTGCTGTGACCAGGGGCTTGAGGATGAAGAGGACCGCGAGCAGCCCGACCGACAGTTTGCCGACGAACGCGAGCTGGGCGAGCTCTTTGCCGTTGCCGAGCAGTTGCGGATACTGGATGGCCAGCGCTCCGAGCGCGGTGAAGATGACGATCGGCGCGAGCACGCGGGCCGTCTGCCGCGCCGGGCGCGAGCGGTTCGCGCGGGCCACCAGGCGCACCCAGAGCACCGCGGTGAGTCCCGCGAGCGGTCCGATCAGGGCGGCCCACACGATCTCTCTCCCGGCCACGCTGTAGCCCGGGACGAGGTAGGTCGCGCGGGTGGGGATCACGATCCACGCGACCGCGGTCGCGATCAGGCTCGTGAGCAGAGCGGGCAATACGAGCGGCAGCGCGAGGCTCCCGAGCAAAACCTCGAGTGGCGAACAGTGCCCCGCCGAGCGGCACGTTGTAGACGGCGGCCATGCCGGCGCCGGCAGCCGCGGCGACCAAGAGCCGTCGCTGCGAGCGGGAGATCGTCTTGGAGCGTTCGCACAGCTCGCTCGCAAATGCCGCGCCAGCCAGTTGTGGCGCTCCCTCTCGGCCGAGCGATGCGCCCATTCCCACGGTGATGATCGAGAGCGTGCCGCGAACGAGGCTCGGAAGCAGCTCGAGCCGTCCGCCGCGCAGCCACAGCGCTTCGGAGATCTCTCTGCCGCCCGAGCCGCACAGTCGGAGCACGAGCAGCGCTCCCGCGCCGGCGATCGCCCCGGCGGCGAGCAGCACGAACAGATCTCGTTCGGGCGAGGCGGCCGTCACCGCGGCAAGGAACTGGCTCGCCGGGCGCCGCCAGGCAAGCCGCTCGACCAGATTGAGCAGCGCGATGAACGCCGCACCGGCAAGACCGGTGGCCGCGCCGATCGCGACGACCAACCCCCCAGAAGCGCAGGCTGTACCCAGCGAGGATCCCCTGCCCCGGAACGTTCGGCTGCGGCGAGGTAAAGCTGCGCGCCATCGGCGAACCCTATTACGGAACCATCGGCACTATTCGCGCAACACCCATGACGACAAACTGCTGATTTGCAGGTCTTTCCAAGCCGGAGAGGGGACTCGAACCCCTGACCTATCGCTTACAAGGCGATCGCACGGATCGCCTGACGGCGCCCGTTCTGCCTGCAAAAGGGGCGTTTCGCAGAGGGCGCGAATCGTCAATTTCGGCTCATTTAGGCTCATTTGGGCTGGGTTAAGGCCAACGGGACCCGCGTCGTCGACGCAGACGTGCACGAACTCCCAGCCGGTGGCTCGCAGACCCTTGCGTCCGACCGTGAATTGGCTGCGGCGATGGCCAGCGACCCGGTGCCCGGCGCCGAGAACGCTGATCCTGCCGAGCTTCTTGATGTCCAGGTGCAGGAGCTCGCCCGCGTGCCTTCGCTCGTAGCGGTTGGGCGGCTCGGGTGGCTGCAGGCGAGAGAGTCGGACGAGCCCGATCCGCTTCAGCCACCGCGACACCGTCGAGAGCGCCAACCCCAGACACTCGGCGATCTCTGCCGCGGTCATGCGCAGCCGGCGTAACGCCTCGATCGCCGCTATGCGCTCGGCCGACAGCCGGGTCGGCCGCCGCTGGGGCGCCGAGCTGCGGTCCAGAAGCCCCGTGGCGCCCTCGGCTCGCCAGCGGGCAACACCCATTTTGCCGCCGTGCGCTCGCTGACACCGGCGGCCTCGGCCGCCGCCGTCAGCGACCAATACTCCTGCTCAACACGGCCAACCAGCAGCCGCCGACCCTTCGGACAGGTACGAGCGTTAGCGTGAAGCCTCATTCGGTGTCTCCTTGGACCTGGGTGGCTTAGACACCCCCAGCCTCCAAGGAGCACCGGATGAACAACCTCCTAAGGAACTACAGCTAGCGCTGGACGCGGGCGCCGGCGCCGCGTACGAGCGCCTCGACCTCGGCGAGCGTCGCGGTCGAGGTGTCTCCGGGCGTCGTCATCGCCAGTGCGCCATGCGCCGCGCCGTACTCCGTGGCCAGCTGCAGATCGCCGCGCTGCATGAGCCCGTAGATCAGGCCTGCCGCGAAGCTATCGCCGCCGCCAACCCGGTCGAGAATCTCGAGCCCGCGGCGTGGTGTGGCCTCGACGAAGCCCGTTTCACGCGACCAGGCGATCGCCCCCCAGTCGTTGACCGTCGCAGTCCTCACGGTGCGCAGCGTCGTCGCGATCACGCGGAGGTTCGGGAACTCCGCCGAGGCTCGCTCGATCATCGCCCGAAATGCTCCGGTGTCCAGCTCGCTGAGGCCGTCATCGAGATCCTCGACCTCTAGGCCCAGGCAGGCTGTGAAGTCTTCCTCGTTGCCGATCATTACGTCCACGTACTTGGCAATCTCGCGGTTGACCTCCTGTGCGCGCTTCTGGCCGCCGATGCTTTTCCAAAGCGATGGACGGTAATTGAGGTCGTAAGAGACGATGGCCCCGTGCTTCCGGGCGGCTTGCACGGCTTCGAGCACGAGTTTGGGGGTCGTGTCGCTCAGCGCCGCAAAGATGCCGCCGGTGTGCAGCCAG
>PMKB01000241.1 GCA_003157595.1 Solirubrobacterales bacterium | reverse complement strand
ACATGACCGAGATCGGCGGGTCCTCGACGAGCGCCGAGTGCAAGACCGGCGCCTGGGCCGGCCAGAAGCTCGGCGGCGTCAGCGAGACGACGCAGGCCACCTACCTGCAGCAGGCCTACCACTGCCTCGATCAGCCGCAGTACTCCTACGTCAAGGCGGCGATGTGGTTCGAGCTTTACAACGGCGCCAACTCCACCGCCCCGATTGACAACTACGGCCTGCTGAACGCCAACTACGCGCCGAAACCGGCATTCACGGCGTTCCAACAGGAGTCGCTGCACGGCGATCAGCTGACCGGAGCATGCGGTGACTTCAACGGTCCCGCGATCAAGATCCTGCACCCGACGCAGGGGCAGCACTACAGCGGCGCCCTCCGGATCGCTGTCGCGGCCACCAGCCGGGTCAACGGCGTTCGCGAGATCACCTTCCAGCTCAGCAAGCACAGCCGCGTGCACTTCGTCAGCAAGCACTTCCCGGCGCACTTCAGCGGCTCGATCGCCTGGCGCTCGGCGGCGAAGCTGAAGCTCGGGCCGCACACGATCAAGGTGACGGTCACCGACAAGCTCGGTAACACCAGCACGGCCATGATCCATGTCGTGCACATGAAGGCGCCGCTGCGGCAGCGCCGCAGTCACTGAGCGGGGGGCCGCGCGCGGGAGACCGCAAGGGCGCGCAGGGCGCTGGACGATTACCGTGCAACCCATGCGCGCGGCCGTTTCACCCCTGGCGTTCAGCCCTGCGGAGCCGGGCGGTCCGCTGGCGTTCAGCCCTGCGAAGCCGGGCGGTCCGCGCTGGGCGCACGCCCTGCAGACGCTTTGGGGTGGCGGTCCTGGCGGCGCTTGAGCTGCGTGGACTGACGCGCCGCTACGGCGAGCGCCTCGCACTCGCCGACGTGACGCTCAGCGTCGCGGCGGGCCAGACGCTCGCCGTGCTCGGGCCCAACGGCGCCGGCAAGACCACGCTGCTGCGGCTGCTCGCGACATTGCTTCGCCCGCACGGCGGCGAGGTCTCCGTGCTCGGACACGCGCTGCCGGACGAAGGCTGGGCGGTGAGGGGCCGAATCGGGCTGCTCGGCCACGAGCCGCTGCTCTACCGCGAATTGAGCGCGCGCGAGAACCTCGCGGTCTACGCGGCGCTGCACGGGCTGGACGGCGAGGCGCGCGCCGAGGAGCTGCTGGCCGCGGTGGCGATGGAGCGGCGCGCCGATGAGCCGCTGCGGACGCTCTCGCGCGGCATGGTCCAGCGCGTGGCGGTCTGCCGGGCGCTGCTGCACGACCCCGAGCTGCTGCTGCTTGACGAGCCGAGGGCGAACCTCGATCCGGCCGCCAGCGAGTTGGTCGAGCCGCTGATCGGGCGCGCGTCGGGGCGCACGCGGGTGATCGTCAGCCACGATCCTGCCGGCGTGCTGGCCGAAGCCGACCTCGTGCTCGGGCTGGTGCGGGGGCGCGTGCAGGTGCTGGCGGGGGCGGCGGAGCTCGACCCGGCGGCGCTTGTGGAGCTCTACCGATGAGCAGCACGACGCGCACGATGGCCGCTCCGCGGACCCGCGTCGTGCTCGCGGCGCTGCTGCGCAAGGAGCTGCGCGTCGAGCTGCGCAGCTTCGAGGCGGTGCCGGCGATGTCGCTGTTCAGCGTGACGACGTTCGTGCTGTTTCATTTCGCGCTGCAGCGCAACGCGCTGAGCGGCGATCTGGCGAGCGGCGTGCTGTGGGTGACGCTGCTGTTCGCCGCCATGCTGGGGATCAACCGGCTGTTCGTCGCCGACGCGGAGCAGGGCGGCTTCGACGGCTTTCTGCTCTCGCCCGCCGACCGCAGCGTGCTGCTGTACTCCAAGGCGCTGACGCTGCTCGCCTATCTGCTGGTGCTGGAGGTGGTCGCGGTGCCGGCGTTTGCGTTGCTGCTGCTGGGCTCCGCGCTTTGGCCGGCGCTGCCGGGACTGTTGGTGGTGCTCGCGCTGGGCGATCTGGGGATCGTCGTGATCGGAACGCTGGTCGGCGCGCTCGCGGTGCGCACCAGCGTGCGCGACCTGCTCGGCCCGATGATCTCGCTGCCTTTGCTGGTCCCCGTGCTGCTGTGCGCCGCGCGCGCGACCTCGCCGGTGCTCGGGGCGGTCGGGGCAGGGGCGCTGCCGCTGCGCTGGCTTGTGACGTTGGCTCTCTATGATCTCGTCTTCGGGTTGATCACCTTCGCGGTCTTCGACTTCCTCCTGGAGGACTGAACAGATGTACGGCAAGCGACTGCGGCCACTCGCGCTGACCACGTTCGCAGCGCTCACGCTGACGCTCGTGCTCGCCTTCTTCTGGGCTCCCAACGACGCCAACCAGGGCTTTCTGCAGAAGATCTTCTACCTGCACGTGCCGCTCGCGATCGTGACGCTCTGCGGATTCGTGTACGCCGGCCTGGCCGCGATCGCGCATCTGCGCACGCGCGACTCGCGCTGGGACATGCGTTCCTACGTCGCGATCCACCTCTCGCTTGTGTTCGGCGTGGCGGTCCTGGTGTCAGGCTCGATCTGGGCCAAGGGGTCGTGGGGCGTGTGGTGGGACTGGAGCGAGCCGACACTCGTCTCGTTTCTGTTGGTCATGCTGCTCTATGCGACCTATCAGCCGCTGCGCTTCGCAATCGAGGACCCCGAACGCCAGGCGCGCTATGCCTCGGTGTTCGCGATCACGGCCGGAGCCTTCGTGCCGATCAACTTCGTGATCGTGCGACTCTCGACGGCCTATCTGCACCCACGCGTGCTCGGCGACATCAGCGCCAATCTGCCGGGGCGCTTTCAGGTCGTCTTCTACCTGTCGCTGGTCAGCATGGCGCTGCTCTGGATCACTCTGTGGCGCTACGAGATGACCTCCAAGCACGCGAGCGCGCAGCTGCGGGCGCTCAAGCGCCTGCTCGCCGGCGATGAGGACGAGGCGCTGCCGCGACGCAGCGCCGTGCCGACCCTGAGCGTCGGGGCCGGCGGCGCCGGGAGCAGCGGCGTGGGCGCGGCGCGATGATCGCGCTGCACCTGGCACTGCTCGAGATCCCGCTGCACCAGGCGGTGCCCTACGTCGCCGCCGCCTACATCGCTTTCTTCGCGCTGATCCTGATCTACCTCGCAATCATGTCCGGCAAGCTCAGCCGGATCGAGCGCGAGTTGGGCGAGCTGACCGAGCTGGCGGCGCGCCGGCCCGGGAGCTCCGAGGAGCACGACGCACCGTGACCGAGCTGCTGCTGCTGGGGATCTCTCACCGCATCGCACCGGTCGCCTTGCGCGAGCGCGTGGCCCTGACCGAGCGTCAGGCGGCGCGCTTCGTCACCGCGCTGTGCATCGAACCCGCGATCAGCGAGGCGGTCGCGATCTCGACCTGCAACCGGACCGAGCTGTACGTGGTGCTCGAAGACGCGGGCGCCGCCGCCGAGCGCACCGTGCTCGCGCGGCTCGCGGCCCATGCCGAGATCGCGGTGGACGAGCTGGCGGCGGTGACCTACACGCTGCGCAACTGCGACGCCGCGCGCCACCTGTTCCGCGTGACCGCGGGTCTTGAGTCGATGATCGTCGGCGAGCACGAAATCCAGGGCCAGGTCAAGCGCGCCCACGAAAGCGCCCGCGAGACGGGCACGACCGGCCCGCTGTCGAACCGGCTGTTCAGCGCGGCGCTGCAGACCGGCAGGCGGGTGCGCGCCGAGACCGCGATCGCTCGCAGCCACGTGAGCCTCTCCTCGGTCGCCGTCGAGCTGGCCGAGCGGCTGCTCGGCGAGCTGGGGGGACGGCCGGTCGTGGTCATCGGCGCCGGCGAGACGAGCGAGCTGACCGCCCAGGCGCTGGCCGCGCGCGGCGTCGCGACGACCTTCATCGCCAACCGCCACGCCGATCGCGCGCGCTCGGTGGCGGAGCGCTTCGGCGGCTCGGTGGTCGGGCTCGACCGCCTGCCGGAGACGCTCGAGGCCGCTGACATCGTGCTCGCCTCGACCTCTTCCCCGCATCCGATCGTCGGCCACGAAGAGCTCGAGCTGGTGATGCGCGCCCGCGAGAGGCGGCCGCTGCTGCTGATCGACATCGCCGTGCCGCGCGACATCGACCCGCTGTGCGCAGAGCTGGAGGGCGTCACGCTGCGCGACATCGACGACCTGCAGGCGGCCGTGGCGCACAACCTGTCAAGCCGCGCAGCCGACGTCCCGGCGGCCGAGGAGATCATCGGCCAGGAGATCGGCCGCTTCGCCGAGTGGCTGGGTGAGCTGGACGTGCGCCCGACGATCGGCGCGCTGCACCAGCGCGGCGAGCGGATCGTCGATCAGGTGCTCGAGGAGAACGCGGGGCGCGGGGAGTCGGCGTCGGCGCGCGATCTGGCGCGGGTTGAGGCGCTCGCTCGGGCCGTGGTCGCACGCCTGCTGCACGAGCCGACGATCCGCCTGCGGAGCCTGGACGCCGAGCGGGTGCACGGCAGCATCGAGCTGCTGCGCGACCTCTTCGCCCTGCGAGCGGACAGCGACGCCGGCAGCGACGGGGCTGCGGCAAGCGGCGAGGCGCACGACAACGTGCGGGAGCTGCGCAGCGGCAAGCCGTGAACGGCTCCGGCGAGCAGGGGGCGAGCGCCGGTACACGGGCGCAAGCGCCCGCGCGGAGAGCATCCGGCGGCCAGGTGGCGCTGAGGCTGGGCACCCGGGGGAGCCCGCTGGCGCTTCGTCAGGCGGAACTGGTCGCCAACGCCATCGAGGGCGAGGTCGAGATCGTCGTGCTGCGCACCGGCGGCGACCGCGGCGAGGGTGTGGACAAGAGCCGCTGGGTCGACACGATCGAGGCGGCGCTGCTCGAGCAGACGGTCGACCTCGCGGTGCACTCGGCCAAGGACGTGCCGGCCGAGCTCGCCGCCGGCCTGGTGATCGCGGGCTCACCGCAGCGCGAGGACGCACGCGATGCGCTCTGCGGAGCGGCGTCGGTCGCAGCGCTGCACACCGGCGCGCGCGTGGGGACGAGCAGCCTGCGCCGGCGCGCGCAGCTGCTCGCGCTGCGCGAGGACCTCGAGGTGACGGACCTGCACGGCAACCTCGACACGCGGTTGGGGCGGCTTGACGCCGGCGACTTCGACGCGATCGTGCTCGCCTGCGCCGGGCTGCGCAGGCTGGGGCGCTACGGCTGGAATGCGAGCGACGAGCTGGTTCCGGCCGCCGGCCAGGGCACGCTCGCGATCGAGGCGCGGGCGCGCGATCAGCGCGTGGGCGCCGCGATCGCCGGGCTGCGACACGGCCCGACTGAGCGCGCGCTGGCCGCAGAGCGGGCGCTCGTTCGGTCCATGGGCGCGGGCTGCGACACGCCAATCGGCGCACACGCTCGCGAGCGCCACGACGGGCGGCTCGAGCTGCGGGCGTTCGTCGGCGCCGCCGACGGAACCGAGTGGATCCGCGACTGCGTCCGCGGCGCGGAGAACCCGGTGGCGCTCGGGGAGGCCGTGGCGCAGCGACTGCTGTCGTGCGGCGCCGGAGCGTTGCTCGCATGAGCGGCGGCGTCACCGGTGCTGCTCCCGGGAGCGGCGGCACAGCGGACGTGCGTGGCGGGAGCGGCGGCGTCACCGGTGCTGCTCCCGGGAGCGGCGACACAGCGCGCGTGCGTGCCGGAAGCGGCGGCACAGCGGACGTGCGTGGTGCGAGCGGCGGCGTCACCGGTGCTGGCCCCGGGAGCGGCAGGACAGCGCGCGTGCGTGCCGGGAGCGGCGGCGTTGCCGGTGCTGCTCCCGGGAGCGGCGGCACAGCGGACGTGCGTGCCGGGAGTGGTCGCGTCGCGTTCGTCGGCGCGGGGCCCGGGGATCCGGGGCTGTTGACGGCACGCGCGCTTGAGCTGATCGCGCTCGCCGACGTGATCCTCTACGACCGCCTGATCCCGGGGGAGGCGCTGGCCGGTGCGCGCGCGGACGCCGAGTTGCGCTACGTCGGCAAGCAGGGCGGCGGGCCGTTCGTGCCCCAGGAGGAGACCGAGGCGCTGATGCTCGAGCGCGCCCGCGCCGGCGCGCTGGTCGTGCGGCTAAAGGGCGGCGACCCGTTCGTGTTCGGGCGCGGCGGCGAGGAGGCGCTGGCGCTGCGCGCCGCCGGGATCGCCTTCGAGGTGGTCCCGGGGATCACGGCCGCCATCGCCGCCAGCGGCTACGCCGGGATCCCGGTGACCCATCGCGGCCTGGCCAGTGCGGTGGCGCTGATCACCGCTCACGAGGACCCCGAGAAGGCGGAGCGAGCGCTTGACTGGGACGCGCTCGCCGCTTTTCCCGGGACGCTCGTCTTCTACATGGGCGTGCGCACGCTGCCGGTGCTGACCGCGCGGCTGATCGACGCAGGCCGCCCGGGCGCGCAACCGGCCGCGGTCGTGTCCCACGGCACACTTCCCGAGCAGCGCACGGTGCTCGGCACGCTCGAAACGATCGCGCAGGATGCCGCCGACGCCGGCCTGCAGCCGCCGGCGATCACCATCGTCGGCGAGGTCGCGGCGCTGCACGCGGAGCTCGACTGGCGCGAGCCCGGGCCGCTCGCGGGCGCCACGGTCGCCGTCACGCGAGCCCGCGCCCAGACTTCTTCGCTGGCCGCCCGGCTGCGCGCGCTCGGGGCGCGCGTGATCGAGGCGCCGGCGATCCGCATCGTGCCGAGAGCCGACGAGCTGCCGCCGCTCGAGCGCTTCGATCTGGTCTGCCTGACCAGCGCCAACGGTGTCGAGCTGCTGTTCGATCGCCTCGCGGCGCGCGGCGAGGACGCGCGCACACTGGCGGGGGCGGTGGTGGCGGCGATCGGCCCGGGCACCGCGCGCGCGCTGCGCGAGCACGGCGTGATCGCCGACATCGTGCCGGAGCGCTTCGTCGCCGAAGGGCTGATCGAAGCGCTCGCCGGGGTCGAGTTCTCGCGGGTGCTGATAGCGCGCGCCGCGGAGGCGCGGGACGTTCTTCCCGAGGCGCTGCGCAAGCGCGGCGCGAGCGTGGAGATCGTGAGTCTGTATGAGACCGTGGTCGAGCCACTGGATCCCGCGGTCCTGCCCGAGATTGCGCAGGCCGACTATCTGACCTTCACCTCGTCCTCGACCGTGCGCAACTTTCTCTCCTCTGCGCAGCCCGGGGCGGACACGCGGATCGTGTCGATCGGCCCGGTGACGAGCGCGGCACTGCGCGAGCACGGTCTGAGCGTGAGCGTCGAGGCCGCGCGCCACGACATCGACGGCCTGGTTGAGGCGATCGTCGCCGACCGCGGCGCGGGCGCGTGATTCGCGTGAGCGGGAGCGCGGCCCGGTGATGGGCGAGGAGGCTGTCCCGGTGATCACCTTCCTGTCGGACTACGGTCCATGGGACGAATTTGTCGGGGTCTGCCATGCGGTGATGGCGAGGCGCGCGCCGCGCGCGCGGATCATCGACCTCGGCCACGGCGTCGCGCGCCACGATGTGCGCGCGGGCGCGCTGGCGCTGCGCGCGGCCCTCCCCTACGCGCCGGCGGGCGTGCACCTCGCGGTCGTCGATCCAGGTGTCGGCGGGGAGCGGCGTGCGGTCGCGCTGCGCGTCGCGGCGGAGGGACGGACGATGGTCGGCCCCGACAACGGCCTTCTGACACTCGCCGCGCAGGAACTGGGCGGCGTGCTGGAGGCCGTGGACATCGGCGAGTCCGCCGAGTGCCTGAGGCCGATCAGCGCAACCTTCCATGGGCGCGACGTGTTCGCGCCGGTCGCGGCTGCGCTGGCCGACGGCGTTGCGCTCGAGACGCTCGGGGAGCCGATCGCCGTCGGCGAGCTGGTCGCGCTGAACCTGCCGAGCCCCCGGTCCGACGGGAGTTCCCTGATCGCGCACGTCCTCACCACCGACGTCTACGGCAACGTCTCGCTCGACGCGAACGCCGAACTGGCCGCGGCGGCTGGACTTCACGCGGGAGCGGCACTTCTCGTCGAGGTCGCGGTGACGCCGACGAAGGGCCGCTTCGCCCGAACGTTCGCCGACGTCGCACCCGGCGAGCTGCTCGTTTACATCGATGCGCGCGGCGCGCTCGCGCTGGCGGTCAACGGGGGCTCGGCGGCCGCGGCACTCGCCGTCGGCGTGGATGACGAACTGGTGCTGCGGGCGGCATGAGCATGGGGGATGGAGCGACCGAGATGACGCACGGCGTGAGCGGGTCACCGCGCTCCGGCGGGCCGGGCGGCACGCTTGGCATGCCCCGGGTTCACCGCACGAGCACGGGCTCCACGAGCCTCGACGCGCGCGAGCTGGCGCTCGCCGGCGCCCCGCACGGCACGCTCGTCACCGCCCACGAGCAGCACAGGGGGCGTGGGCGCCACGGCCGGCGCTGGCATGCCCCGGCGGGCAGGGCGTTGCTCTGCTCGATCGTGCTGCGCGACCCCCCGCCGCTGTTGTCGATCGCTGCCGGGGTCGCCGTAGCAGAGCTGGCCGGGCCGGAGGCGAAGCTGAAGTGGCCAAACGACGTGCTCGTCGACGGCCGCAAGGTCAGCGGGATCCTGGTCGAGGGTCGCCCGCAGGAGCGTTGGGCGGTGCTCGGGATCGGCGTCAACGTCGCGCTGAACCCGGAGGAGCTGCCCAAGGATCTGCACCGGATCGCCGGCACGCTCGGACTGCCCGCGGAGGCGATCGAGCCGACGCTCGCGCGCCTGCTGACGCTACTCGAGCATTGGCTGGCCGCGGCGCCCGCCGACACGCTCGAGGCCTGGCGCGCGCGCGACGCGCTGCTCGGCGTCGCCGTGGACTGGCGCGGCGGCGGCGGCGTCGGCGCGGGCATCGACGACCGTGGGCACCTGCTTGTCAGGCTCGCCGACGGCAGCATGCACACGCTCGACGCGGGCGAGGTTCGGCTCCACCGCCCGCGTGGACCTTTTCGCTAGGCCGCTCGCAGCCCTCCGACGTGCGTGCCGTGCCGGCAGGCTCTCGCGCGCCTGCCGAATCATCCGCACCTAGATCGATCGACGCGCAGCGTGACGGCTCGCGCGCCGCCGTCGCGCGATCAGTCCAGCGCGGGTTCGCCGGCCGAGGCCGGGGTGTCGTCGCCGCCCGGTCCCCGCGACGGGTAGTCCCTGGCGACGACACGCCTGCGAGAGCGCCGCTGGCCGGGCTGGCGCTCGCCCGTGCGAGGCTCGGAGCCGGAATCCGGCGATCCGTTTGCGCCGTTGGAGGAGTCGATGGCGCGAGCGGCGCCGCCGTCGCGTGAGGCCTCGGCGTGGGGGCCGGAGCCGTTGTTCGAGCGCTCGAGCGAGATGCTCGGGACGCCGTCGGAGCCGGTGCCCTCGGCGCCGCGGCGGCGACGGCGCTTGCCGCGCCCGCGGCGCTTGGGGAAGTTGCGAAGCAGTTCGCGCGCCAGGGCCGGAGGCTTTCGCGCCATGCGCGTGCGGGCGCCGCGGAGCACCTCCTCGGCTTCGGGGGCGTGGGCGAGCGCGGCGGCGAGCAGTGCGGCGGCGAGACGGCGATCCTGCTTGCGGGCGGCGTGGACCAGGCGGCGTGCGTTGCGGGCGTGGGCCGCGCCGGAGGAGTTGACCAGCAGGCCAAGCAACCGTTTGGTCTCCGGCCAGCGCTGCACGGCGTACTCCTCATGGACGTCGCGGGTGTACTCGGCGATCCGCCAGATCCAGGCGTTGGCCTGATCGCGGCGACCGATCCGCTTGTCGACCAGCGCCTGCAGCATGATCTTCGCACCCTCGCGGCGCTCCTCGCGCGTCCAGGTGCCGATGATGTCGATCGCGCTGTCGAAGGCGTCCGGGTCGCGCGCGGCCGCAATCTCGGCCAGCGCCTTCAGGCGCAGCGCCGGGTTGGTGTTGCGCTGGACGGCGGTGATCAGGAAGCGCCGGCGCAGCTCGCCGTCGCGGTCGAAGTGCAGCATCGCCCGCGCGCGGCGCCAGCCGTTGGCCTGCACGCGCGCGCCGGCCAGCGCCGCCCAAACGTGCTGCTCGCCGTAGTCGAGATGCTCAACCGCGATGCGCCACAGCTCGCGCTCGAAGACCTCCGCCCGGCGCTCCGGCTCGGGGCACACCGGCAGTACGCGCCGCTCGACGCGCACACGCCGTCCGCGCCCGCGGCGCACCGGTCCGACCACGATCGCTCCGCCGCGGTAGACATCGCGGTCAAGCAGCGAGTGCAGCGTGACGACCGGGTCGTCGTGCTTGGTCGCAGGATGCACGAAATCAACGACCAGCCCCGCCTCCTTGCCGGGATGGCGTCGCGTGACGCGTCCGACGCGCTGCTGGTAGATCCGCTTGGAGGCGGTCGGCGCGAGGTGCACGCAGACGGTGGCGCGCGGCGAGTTCCAGCCCTCGGCCAAAAGCTGCGCGTTGATCAGCACGTCAATCTCTCCGCGCTCGTAGCGCGCCAGGATCGAGGCCAGCTCGCGCTTGGGCGTCTCGCCGGAGACCGCCTGCGCCTTCAGTCCCTCGTTGCGGAAGGCGACGGCGAGGTTGTAAGCGTGGCGCACGCCGGCCGCGTAGACGACCCCGGGCACACCGTTGAAGCGCGTCTTGTAGAGGCTCGCCATGGCCAGGTTGAACGGCGCCTGGTCGAGCAGCTCGGCGAGCATCTCCTGATCGAACTCGGTGTCCACCTCGCCGCGGCGCAGCGGCACCTTGGCGATCGTGCGCACGCCGGGGCCGGGCGGGATTCGCACGCAGCGCAGCGGCGAGATCACGCCGCGCCGGGCGGCCTGCGCGAGGTCGAAGCGCGAGGTCTGGGTCGGGAAGAGGTCTGTCACGTGGCGCGCGATCAGCGCGCCGGTGGCGGTCATGCCGATGAAGATCGGGCCGGTCCAGGCGCGGATCGCAGCGCTCGTCTTCTCGCCGAGCGCCGTGTGCGCCTCGTCGCAGATCACGATCGTGTAGGCGCTCGAGATGGTGCCGGCGTTGCGTACGAACCACTGGTAGGTCTCGACCGTGACCGGACCGTTGGGACGATCCTCGTGCCCCAGCAGCGCCGGCGCGATGCGCTTCGTGTAGCCGCGGTCGCGCAGCTCGCCGAGGAACTGGTCGACGAGGTTGCGGCGGTGGGTCAGGATCAGCACGCCGCCGGTGCGCGAGGCCTCGACGAAGCCGAGCGCGGCGACCGTCTTGCCGGCGCCAGTCGCGTGCTCGAACCAGAAGCGCTTGGCGGCGTTCGGATCCTCAGGCTGCTCGGCGAGGTCCTCCTCTTCGACCCAGTCGCGGGGCTCCTCCTCGCTTTCGGGCTCGCTCTCTCCTTCGGCCTCAGCGCGATCGAGCTCGTCCTCGAGCTCGGCGGCCACGTCCTCGACCTCCTCGTCCTCCTCGTCGGTCTCCTCGGCCGGCGCGCGGTCGAAGTCCTCCTCGTCGTCGTCGTCGTCCTCCTCCTCGTCGTCGTCGTCGTCGTC
>PMKB01000203.1 GCA_003157595.1 Solirubrobacterales bacterium | reverse complement strand
ATCTGGCGGATCCGCTCGCGCGTGACGTTGAAGGCCTGGCCGACCTCCTCGAGCGTACGCGGGCGCTCGCCGGTCAGGCCGTAGCGCATCTCGATCACCTCGCGCTCGCGGCGCGGGAGGACCGACAGCGCGCGGCAGACGTGCTCGTCGCGCATTGTGCGCGCCGCAAGCTCGAACGGGGACTCGGCGGTCTGGTCCTCGATGAAGTCGCCCAGCGCGGAGTCGTCCTCCTCGCCGACCGGCTTCTCGAGCGAGACCGGGTGCTGCGCCATCCGCAGGATCTCGCGGACCTCCGTCTGCGAGCAGTCCAGCTGCAGCGCGATCTCCTCGGCGGTCGGCTCGCGCCCGAGCTCCTGGACGAGCTGGCGCTCGACGCCGATCACCTTGTTGAGCTTCTCGACCATGTGCACCGGGATGCGGATCGTGCGGCCCTTGTCGGCGATCGCGCGGGTCACGGCCTGGCGGATCCACCATGTCGCGTAGGTCGAGAACTTGTAGNNTCGAACTTCTCGACCGCGCGGATCAGGCCGAGCGAGCCCTCCTGGATCAGGTCGAGAAACGAGAGGCCGCGTCCGAGGTAGCCCTTGGCGATCGAGACGACCAGCCGCAGGTTGGCTTCGACCATCTGCTGCTTGGCCGTGACGTCGCCGCGCTCGATGCGCTTGGCGAGCGCGACCTCGTCGGCGGCGGTGAGCAGCGCGACGCGCCCGATCGAGCGCAGGTAGAGCCGCAGCGAGTCGAGGCTCGGCTCCACCGTCAGGTCGAGCTCGGCCTTCAGCGCAGTGACCGGAGACTCCGGCTCGGCGCTCTGCTCACGGCTGATGAGCTCGATGCCGTGCTCGTCGAGGTAGGCGTGCAGTTCGGCGATCTGCTCGCGCGAGGCCTCCACCTCCTCGAGCGCCGCGGCGACGCCCTCGTAGGTCAGCACGCCGCGCTCGTGTCCCTCGGCGAGCAGCGTCGCGAACTCCTCGGTCTCGACGATCGCCGCCCCCCCGAGCGTCAGTGACGGGTCAGTCTGCGGCTCACCTTCAAGCGCGATCTCCACCTCGTAACTCCTCTCCGTGGCCGGGGTCTCCCCACCGCGACGCCGGGAGTCATAGCACAAGCAGAGGTCTCGGGAGAACGATCCGCGCGCCGCGCGCGCGCCGCGCGAGGCGCTCGGTAGGCTTGCCGGTGAACGCGCATGTCCGATCGACCGCTCACGCTCGAGGCGCCCGACGTCCAGGCTCAACCGCCGTCGCTGGCGATCGGGCTCTCGCGCGTCGGAGTGACGGGGGTCGAGAAGGTGATCCGCGTGCGCCAGCACGGCGCCGAGCAGTTGTTCTCGGCGCGCCTGGAGTGCTTCGTGGACCTCGCCGGCGATCAGAAGGGCGCGCACATGTCGCGCTTCGAGGAAGTCGTCAACGAGGCGATCGGGGAGGTCGTCCTGGGCGAGTCGACGTTCCGGGCGGAGGATCTCGCCCAGCGGGTCGCCGAGCTGGTGCGCGAGCGCCAGGGGGCGCGGCACGCCGAGGTGACGATCGCGGCGCGCTACCCCGAGCACAAGCCGGCGCCGGTGTCCGGTGTCAACACACAGGAGATCTACACGCTGTACGGCATGGCGGTCGCGTCCGAGCGCGGCACGCGACGGGTGGTCGGCGTCGCCGCGCAGGGCATGACGGCCTGCCCCTGCGCGCAGGAGTTGGTCGGCGCCGCGGCACGCGTGCGGCTGCTCGAGGATGGCTTCAGCGCGGCCGAGATCGACCGGATCCTCGAGGCGGTGCCGGTAGCCACGCACAACCAGCGGGGCCTCGGCACACTGCACGTCGGGGCGACCGAGTCCGGCGCGCTCGAGATCGAAGCGCGCACGCTGCTCGAGATCGTCGAGCAGTCGATGTCCTCGGAGATCTACGAGCTGATGAAGCGCGTCGATGAGGTGGCGGTCGTCGAGAAGGCCCACCGCCGGCCGCGCTTCGTCGAGGACTGCGTGCGAGAGATGATCGGCGGCGTCGTGGCGAAGCTGCCCGAGCTGCCCGATGACGCCTTCGTCTCCGCTCGCCAGGAGAACCTGGAGACGATCCACCAGCACAACGTCGCGGCCGAACGCCACGGCACGCTGGGCGAGCTGCGCGGTGAGCTGGAGAGCGGCCTCTCACCGCCACGGCACACCACGCTGCGGGAGTGGCTGGACAGTTGAGCGTCAGGCGCCCGAGGCGCCGGAGCGGTGCGCCTGCGCGATTCGCCGGCGCAGGCCGAAGAAGTAGTCCAAGCCCGATGCGACGGTGATCGCGACCGCGGTGTAGACGAGCGCGTCGACCCAGGCCGGATGGCCGTGCACCGCGATCACGGCAAGGATCGCCGCGATCTGCACGCAGGTCTTGAGCTTGGCGAAGTTGCTCGCCGGAATGATCACCCCGGCCTGCGTCGCGCCCATCCGCAGCACCGTGACGGCGAGCTCGCGCGCGATGATCACCATCGCCACCCAGGCGGCAAGGCGGTGCAGCGAGACGAGCGAGATCAGCGCCGCCACGACCAGCAGCTTGTCGGCCAGCGGGTCCATCAGCTTGCCGAAGGTCGTGACAGTGTCGCGCGAGCGCGCGAGGTAGCCATCGACGAAGTCGGTCAGCGAGGCGAGCGCGAAGACGATGGCCGCAAAGATGTCTCCGTCGTGGGTGTGGCCGAGCAGCGCGACGACCAGCACGGGCACAAGTAGGATCCGCACGACCGTCAGAAAGTTCGGCCAACTCAGCGCTGCCATCGTGTGATTATCGTGCGCCGGCGAGCGCGCCGGAGACAGTGAGGAGCCAGATCGCATGAAGACGCGCACGCTTGGAGTCAACGGACCGGCCGTCTCCGCGCTCGGACTCGGTTGCATGGGGATGTCGGCCTTCTACGGCCCCGGTGATGACGACGAGTCGGCGGCGACGATCGCCCGCGCGCTCGATCTCGGCTGCACATTCCTTGACACCTCCGACGCCTACGGCCCTCACACCAACGAGCGGCTGATCGGCACGGCGATCGTGCAGCGGCGCGAGGAGGTCTTCCTCGCCACCAAGTTCGGCATCAGGCTCGCGCCCGGCGAGCCGTCGGGGCGCGCGATCGACGGCAGCGCCGAGTACGTGCACGCGGCCTGCGACGCGTCGCTGGAGCGGCTGAGAGTCGATTACATCGACCTCTACTACCAGCACCGCGTCGACCCCTCGACGCCGATCGAGGAAACGGTCGGCGCGATGGCCGAGCTGGTGCGGCTGGGCAAGGTCCGCCACCTCGGGCTCTCCGAGGCCTCGGCGGCGACGATCCGCCGCGCGCACGCGGTGCACCCGATCGCCGCCGTGCAGTGGGAGTACTCGCTGTGGACGCGCGACGTCGAGGCGGAGATCCTGCCGACGCTGCGCGAGCTGGGGATCTCGCTGGTCGCCTACTCGCCGCTCGGACGCGGCTTCCTGGCCGGGCGCTTCAGCAACACGCTGGACCTCGACGTCGACGACTGGCGGCGCACCGGGCCACGCTTCAGTCCCGAGAACATCGACGCCAACCTGGTGCTGGCGCGCCGCGTCGCGGCGCTCGCGCTGGGCCGGGGTGTGACCGCCGGACAGCTCGCGCTCGCCTGGGTGCTCGGCCAGGGGGGCGACATCGTGCCGATCCCCGGAACGAGGCGGCGCAGCTACCTCGAGGAGAACCTGGGCGCGCTCGATTTCGAGCTGACCGCCGAGGAGCTTGCGCAGATCGGAGAGGTGGTCGGGCCGGCCGCCGGCGATCGCTACAGCGAAGACGGGATGCGCGGCGTCAATATCTAGCTATCGTGATAGCATCGTGGGGTGGCCGGCGAGAAGCCAACCGCGGCGCTCTTTGTTCGCATCCCGCACGCGCAGGCGCGGGCGCTTGACCGTCTGGCGTTCGAGTCCGGGCGGCCCAAGCAGGCCGTCGTCTCCGACCTGCTCTCGCGCGCGATCGGCCGGCCGGCCGGCCGGCGTGTGACGATCGAGACCGTCCCGGAACAGGGCACGGTGGTCGGGCGGCACTCCTTTCGCCCCTTCGAGCCCGACGTCCTGACGCTCGAGGAGGTCGCCGAGCTGCTGGCCGTCGATCCGGGCGCGGTGGCGGCGCTGGCGCGCGAGGGCGAGCTGCCCGGCCGCCAGATCGGCGACGCCTGGCGCTTCGCGCGCACGGCGGTGCTGGCGTGGCTGGCGCATGCAACCGTGAGCGCGCCGCCGAGCGGAGCGCTGCCCACGCCGGCGCACGGCGAGGAATAGGGTTCGGCCGGTGCCGTTGATCCCGACCGTGATCGAACGCAGCGCCCGCGGCGAGCGCGAGTACGACATCTACTCGCGGCTGCTCAACGAGCGGATCATCTTCCTGGGGACCTCGATCGACGACCAGGTCGCCAACGTCGTCGTCGCGCAGCTGCTGCACCTGGAGTCCGTCGACCCCGACAAGGACGTCTCGCTCTACATCAACTCGCCCGGCGGCTCGATCTACTCGGGCCTCGCGATCTTCGACACGATGAACTTCATCAAGCCCGACGTCGCGACGATGTGCGTTGGCGTCGCCATGTCGATGGGGTCGCTGCTGTTGGCCGGCGGCGCGCACGGCAAGCGCTCGGCGCTGCCGAACAGCCGGATCCTGCTGCACCAGCCCTCGTCCGCGTTCGAGGGACAGGCGACCGACATCGAGATCCAGGCCCGCGAGGTCCTGAAGATCCGCGAGCGGATCGATGAGATCTACGCCAAGGCGTGCGGCAAGCCGGTCGAAGAGGTGCATGTCATGATGGAGCGCGATCGCTTCTTCACCGCCGCGCAGGCCGCCGAATACGGCCTGATCGATCGCGTTCTGACCAGCCACTGAGCGGCCGCGCCCGGCGGACGCCGTAGGCTCCACGCCATGCGGACCCTGGAGCGCGTGGCGGTCGCGGCGATCGTGGCGCTCGGCGGCCTGGCCGCCCTGGCGCACTTCGACCACTGGGCGGCGGTGGCCGCGTTCGCCGCGGCGACGCTGGCGCTGGCGGGCTCGGCGTGGGTCGTGTCGTTCGCGACCGAGCACGTCGGCGAGCGGCTCGGACCGGCCGCGACCGGCCTGCTGCAGGCGACGCTCGGCAACCTGCCCGAGCTGTTCGTCGTCGTCTTCGCCCTGCGCGCAGGCGAGCTCGCGGTCGCGCAGAGCGCGATCGTCGGCTCGCTGTTCGCGACCTCGCTGCTGATCCTCGGCCTGGTGGTGATCGTCGGCTCGGTGCGCGCGCACGACGGCGTGATGCGCTTCGACCCGCGGGCGCCGCGCGACGCCTCGACACTGCTGCTGGTCTGCGTCTTCATCATCGTGATCGTCGGGCTCTCGCTCTCGGCCGGCAACGGCGCGAGCCACCACGTCAAGACGATCTCGGGGATCGCCGCCGTGGCGCTGCTGGTCGTGTACCTGCTCTGGGTGATCCCCTACGTGCGCCGCGACGCCGGCGCCCGTAACCCCTCGGCGCCCGCGCGCGTCGGGATGGTCGCGGCGATCGCGCTGCTCGTCGGCGCGGGCGTGGGGGCGGCCCTGGTCTCGGACTGGTTCGTGGACGCGCTGCGCCCGGCGATCCACCAACTGCACATCTCGCAGGCCTTCGCCGGCCTGGTGATCGTGGCGATCGCCGGCAACGCGGTCGAGCAGGCCGTTGGCGTCGTGCTCGCGGCTCGCCGCCGCAGCGACCTGGCGATCGCCGTGGTCGTCAACTCGGTCGCCCAGATCGCCGCCTTCCTGTTCCCCGCGCTGGTGCTGATCTCGCTGAGCATGCACACCTCGCTGACCTTCGCGCTGCACCCGCTATACATCGGGGCACTCGCCCTGACCGCGGTGGTGGTCTGGAAGATCACCGACGACGGCGAGGGACACCCCTACGAGGGCTGGGCACTGGTGGCGACATATCTCGTGTTGGCGGTCATCGCCATCTATGACTAGCCGCGCGCTCAGGCGCCGGCAC